>NZ_DJDT01000209.1 GCF_002432345.1 Pedobacter sp. UBA5917 | reverse complement strand
CAGGGAGCTGATACAATTGCCAGAGGTGGATATTGTACACATTGCAACGCCGCCGCACTGGCATGGGATTATGGCTGTTGATGCCGCCAATGCGGGTAAAGATATCTGGTGCGAAAAACCAATGACACATACCATAGGAGAAGGCAAAAGAGTGGTTGAAGCTGTAAAACAGCATGGCAGGATGTTTAGGTTAAATACCTGGTTCAGGTTTAAGGATACTTTTTATGGGATGGGCACTACCGTAAAACCGATTAAAAAACTGGTTGATAGCGGTATGCTGGGCTGGCCTTTAAAGGTAACAGTAAGTAAACACACCGGTTACGACTGGAAATTTTACTGGGTGGGCAAAGATCATCTGGAGCCCCAACCTGTGCCACCCGAACTTGATTACAATGCCTGGCTTGGGCCGGCACCTTATAAACCTTATAATGCACACCGTGTACACCAAACTTTTAGGGGTTATTGGGATTACGATGGTGGTGGATTGAGTGATATGGGTCAACATTATATCGATCCTATCCAGTATTTTTTGGGTAAGGACGATACCAATCCCATCTCGGTAGAGGTAGATGCGCCACAACAGCATACCGATGCGGTGGGCATCTGGAGAAGGATTACCTATACTTATGCCGATGGTTGCCAGATTATATTGGATGGTGAAGGGAAAGATACCAATGTACCTTATATTGAGGGGCCAAAAGGAAAGTTATATCCGGGTTTCAAATCTGATATACCCGATCTGGAACGTAAACTGGCGCAGTTCCCCGATCCGGATCCTGAAATTGTAGAATTTTCCGAATCGGTAAGAACCAGGAAGAAATTTGCCCTTAATGAAGAGAACGGGCACCGTTCGTGCAACATTGTGAACATTGGTCTGGCGGCTTTAAGATTGGGAAGGTCGTTAAAATTCGATCCTGTTAAACAGGAGTTTATTGATGATGAAGCTGCAAACAGATTAATTAATCCGGTAATGCGTGCGCCATTTTCCATTTAAAAACATTCCAATATAAGCCACCATGAATAAAAAAATATTAAGGGTATTGTTAGCGGTAATGCTATGCAATATCTTATATGCCCCAACAATTTTTGCCCAGGATAAAAAAGACGAAAGAACCACTACCACGCGTATCGCCGATCTGCTGGCTCAGTTACCAGCAAGGGATGCTGCTCAATTAGCACGCAATATGAAGGAAGTTGCTGGTTTAGGTGAAGATGGATATGTAACCTTAATCAGTGGTTTAACCGCACCAAACAAAGGTAACAATGCTTTAATTGAATATGCCGTTGGCGGTTTTACTGCCTTTGCAACTAAAAAAGACCAGCAGGCAGCAAGAGAAATGGCCGTTAAAGCCTACTGTAAAGTTTTGCCTAAACTATCAGATGAGCAGAATAAAGCTTTTATCATCAGTCAGTTCGATCTGGTAGGAAATGATGCTGCAATAGGCTGTTTAGAAAATTATCTTACCGATCAGCAGTTGGCCGATGAAGCATCGAGGGCACTCGCAAAAATAGGAACAACAAATGCTACTGCTGCGTTAATTAATGCATTACAGAAAGCAAATGGTAAAGCTAAAATGGCGATTGTTGAAGCATTGGGGCACAGCCATGCAAAAACAGCGGCAACGGCCATTGGGCCTTTGGCTACCGGAGCTGATAAAGAATTGGTTAAGGTAAGTTTGTTTGCTTTGGCCAATATTGGCGATGTATCATCAAAAGAGGTTTTGATTAAAGCTGCCGAGCAAACCGGTTATAAATATGATCAAACTAACGCATTGGCTGCCCTTTTGGTGTATGCACAAAATAGTGCCTTAACAGATAAGGCCGGTGCAGAAAACATTGCCAAAACAATTTTAGCCAAAGCAACAGCCGATGATCAGGTAACCCAGCGCATTGCTGCATTGCAACTGTTATCTTCTATACAGGGCAACCAGGAATTACTGTTATCAGCCATGCAGGATAAACAGTTCGAATACCGTGCGGCAGCAGTTAAATTTGCCGGCCCTGGTGTTAATGATAATAACAGTTCAGCCTGGCTAAACCAGTTAAAAAAAGTTGATGCACCAACGCAGGTAGCAATTCTGGGTATGCTGGCCAATAGCAGTGCAAAATCTGCTTTGCCCGAGATTTTGAAAAACATCAAAAGTGATGATCAACAGGTTAAAACAGCTGCGGTTAATGCCGCTGTAAAACTCGGTGGACAGGATATTTTAGATGATCTGTTAAAACTGATGGGTAAGGCCGGTTCAGCCGATATAACCACTATTTCCGAAGGTATCCTGAGGATAAAAGGCGATGCTGTAACAGCAAAAATAGCGGCTTATATTCCTAAATCTAAACCCGATGTGCAAGTAGCATTAATCAACCTTTTGGCTACCCGCGCGGCAACTAAGCAAACCGCTGTGGTTTATGGCAGCTTGGACAGTAAAAACCCCGAAGTAAGAAAAGCTGCTTTTCTTGCCTTACAACATGTTTCTACGGCAGAAAATAAAACACAGTTATTCGAACTTTTAAATAAAACAACCGATCAGGATGAACTTAAAGCGGTTCAGGAAGCGATTATTGCTTCGGTAAAAGGAACTGCGGACGCAACTGTACAAACAGATGCCATTTTACAGCAGATGAACAATGCTCCTGCTGATAAGAAAATTTTATTTTACAAAGTTTTAGCCGCTTTAGGTGGGCCAAAAGCATTAAAATCGGTTTCCGATGCCTATGCAACAGGCAATGATACCGCAAAAAAAGCCGCAATTGCAGCACTTTCTTCCTGGTCGGATGCTGGTTCAGCTGGCGAGCTGATCAATATTGCACGTTCAACCAATAACGCCGATTTCTTAAATCAGGCCATTTCGGGTTACCTCAATTTGGTAAGAAAAGGTAACTATCCTGCAGAGCAGCGTTTATTATTGTTGCGCAATGCCATGGCAGTTGCCAAAACCCCGGCCCAGCAACAACAGGTATTAAAAGATGCCGAGCAGGCCAAATGTTTTAACACTATTGTATTTGCAGGGCAATATCTTGATAATCCAACCCTGCAACAGGCAGCAGCAAATGCGGTAATGAACATTACCATGGCCGGAACGTATAACGGCGACATTGTAAAAGACCTTTTGAACAAAACCATCGCTGTAATTACGGGTGGCGACGCCGGTTACCAAAAAGAAGGCATGCGCAAGTACATTTCCGAAATGAAACCGGGCGAAGGTTACGTAAAAGTATTTAACGGCAAGGATTTATCGGGCTGGAAAGGCCTTGTTGCCGACCCGATCAAGAGATCAAAAATGGATGCCAAAACCCTGGCCGATGCGCAGGTTAAAGCAGATGCCGAAGCACAGGAAAGCTGGAAAGTGGTAAACGGGGAGCTGCAGTTTCAAAGTCACGGAAACAACCTTGCCACTGTGAAAAAGTACGGCGATTTTGAAATGCTGGTCGACTGGAAAATCATCGATGATAAAAAAGGGGAGGGCGACGCCGGTATTTATCTGCGCGGTACACCGCAGGTACAGATCTGGGACCTCGCCCGTACAAAAGTAGGTGCCCAGGTAGGCTCTGGCGGATTGTACAACAACCAGGTTAACGAAAGCAAACCGCTTAAGGTTGCCGATAACAAACTGGACGAATGGAATACTTTCAGGATATTAATGAAAGGTGATCGCGTAACCGTGTACCTCAACGGACAATTGGTTACCGATAATGTGATCCTGGAGAATTATTGGGACAGAAGCCTTCCCATTTTTGCCGAAGAACAGATCGAGTTACAGGCACATGGATCGCCGGTGGCCTACCGCGATATTTACATCAGGGAAATTCCCCGCCCAAAACCTTTTGAGCTGAGCGCACAGGAGAAAAAAGAAGGCTATAAAATTTTGTTTGATGGAACCAATATGCACAGTTGGACAGGTAATACCACCGATTATATAATTGAAGACGGCAATATTGCCATCCGTCCTAAACCGGGGAAAGGTTCTGGTGGTAATTTATTCACCAAAGAAGAATTCAGCGATTTTATTTACCGTTTCGAATTTCAGTTAACACCAGGTGCAAATAACGGTCTCGGCATCAGGGCACCATTAGAGGGTGATGCTGCTTATGTAGGTATGGAACTGCAGATCCTGGATAACGATGCACCCATTTATAAAGATTTAAAAGTGTACCAGTACCATGGTTCCATTTATGGTACTATTCCGGCCAAAAGAGGCTTTTTAAAACCTACAGGCGAGTGGAACTACGAAGAGGTAATTGCCAAAGGATCGAAGATTAAGGTAATCCTGAACGGGACCGTAATTTTAGATGGGGACATCGAACCTTTTAAGAAAAACGGCACCCCTGATCATCAGGAACACCCTGGCTTACAACGCGAAAGTGGCCATATCGGGTTTTTGGGGCATGGTTCACCAGTGCAGTTCCGCAACATCAGGATCAAAGACCTAAGCAAAAAAGAAGCAGATACCACAGGTAAAAAGAAATAAGTTAAATTAGCATGATAACCTTAAATAATAATGGAAGATAAGGCAAATTCGAATACCGGAAATTCTAGAAGAAACTTTATTAAAACTACGGCGCTTGCTGCGGCCGGATTTATGATCGTACCCCGCCATGTACTCGGTGGACCAGGCTTTTTGGCTCCTAGTGATAGGCTTCAGCTGGCAGGTATCGGAGCAGGAGGAAAAGGGGAAGGTGATATTGCGAGCATAGTTAGGGGCGGTAAAACAGATGTTGCTTTTCTTTGCGATGTAGACGATAGAAGGGCGGCAAACTCATTAAAAAACTTCCCAAAAGCAAAATATTATAAAGATTACCGCGAACTGCTGGATAAGGAAGGCAAAAATATTGATGCGGTAACCGTATCTACGCCCGATCATACCCACGCACAGATTGCTATGGCAGCCATGCAGCTGGGCAAACATGTGTACGTACAGAAACCCTTAACGCACGATATTTATGAGGCCCGCATGTTAACTGAAGCTGCAAATCGCTACAAGGTGGTTACGCAGATGGGAAATCAGGGTGCATCAGGAGATGGGGTAAGAAGGCTGCAGGAATGGTACGATGCCGGCAGGATCGGTAAAGTACACACGGTTTACTGTTGGACCAACCGACCTGTTTGGCCGCAGGGAATATCCTGGCCTACGGTAAAAGAAGAAGTGCCAAAGGAACTTGATTGGGACCTGTGGTTGGGCAGTGCTCCTTACAAAGATTACATCAATAAACTTGTTCCTTTTAACTGGCGGGGCTGGTGGGACTACGGTACAGGAGCCATTGGCGATATGGGCTGCCATTTGGTAGAACCTCCTTTCAGGGTGTTGGGATTAGATACCCCGATAAGTGTTGAATGTAGTGTAGGCAGCGTGTATGTTGATGAATTTAAACGGGCTTACCTACCCGAAAGCTGTCCGCCATCGAGCCATGTAATAATGACTTTTGCCAAAACACCAAAAACCAAACATGAGGTTCAGGTACATTGGATGGATGGAGGGATAAAACCCGAACGTCCGGAAGAACTCGGTGCAAATGAGAGTTTTGGCGATAACGGCGTATTGTTTATTGGTACAAAAGGTAAAATGATATGCGAAACTTATGGCAAAAACCCAAGATTACTACCTTTATCGCGGAACGAATCAGATAAGACTAAAATGACCATTCCACGTATTGTAAATCAGGAAGAAGGTCATTATACCCAGTTTGCCGAAGCTGCTATAGCTGGCTACGGGAAAATGCAGTTGAGCTCGCCCTTTGAAATT
The DNA here is from genome assembly GCF_002432345.1 of Pedobacter sp. UBA5917. GTDB lineage: Bacteria > Bacteroidota > Bacteroidia > Sphingobacteriales > Sphingobacteriaceae > Pedobacter. The sequence goes on along the minus strand of NZ_DJDT01000209.1, from coordinate 1,748 downwards.
GCAGGACCACTTACCGAAACTTTACTCATCGCCAATCTGGCGATCCGTGGTACCGATGTGCAGCGTAGAGATTCGGCAGGTAAAATAAGTTACCCTGGCCGTGACATCAAAATGCTTTGGGATAAGGTAAATATGAAAGTTACCAATTTTGATGAAGTAAATCAGTTTGTAAAACGGGAATACCGCAAAGGCTGGTCGTTAGGGGTGTAAAATTGAATTAGTGAATTGATAAATGAGGGAATGGGTGAATTTTGAATGAGTGAATGGCTAAAATCAACCTTCCAACATTAAAACTTTCCAATAAATGAAAGAATTTTGAATAATTGAATGTTTGGATGGAAAAATCTCAACCTCAACATTCCAACATTAAAACATTCCAACATTAAATTAACAGTATGTCGATAGAAAATAAAAATTTAAGGGTTTTGGTGGTAGGCTGTGGCAATATGGGTGCTTCGCATGCCATGGCTTACCATACACTGCCCGGTTTTGAAATATGTGGTTTGGTTTCTACGGGGAAAAGCAAAGAAATTCTCAACAAAAAACTGGGTGGAAAATATAGTTTATACACCGATTTTTATGAGGCCATCGCCATTACTAAACCCGATGCCGTTTGCATTTCAACCTATCCCGATACACACGAAGCTTATGCCGTTAAATCTTTCGAAAGCGGTTGCCATGTATTTATAGAGAAACCATTGGCCGATACCGTAGAAGGAGCTGTTAGCGTGGCTGAGGCAGCTAAAAAAGCCAATAAAAAATTATTGGTGGGCTATATTCTGCGTTATCATCCATCATGGACTAAATTTACAGAACTGGCCCAAACTATGGGCAAGCCCCTGGTGATGCGTATGAACCTGAACCAGCAGAGCCATGGCCCGAAATGGACAGTACACCGCAACCTGATGAAAAGTTTAAGCCCTATTGTTGATTGCGCTGTACATTATATTGATATCATGTGCCAGATGACGAGGTCGAAACCGATGCAGGTGAGTGCCATTGGTGCGAGGCTTAGCAACGATATTCCCGAATGGAATTATAATTATGGTCAATTACAAATCCGCTTCGAAGATGGCTCTGTTGGCTGGTACGAAGCCGGATGGGGTCCGATGGTAAGTGATAATGCTTTTTTTATCAAAGATGTTTTCGGTCCGAAAGGGGCTGTTTCCATCGTGGCTAAAAAAGCAGGCGCCGCCGGAAACTCTGATAATATCGATGCACACACCAAAACCGAATCCATTAAAGTACACCATGCCGATTTAGATGCAGAAGATGAATTCAGCAAAACTGACGAATGGATAGATCTTGCCGATGAACCCGATCATCAGGAACTCTGTAACCGTGAGCAGCGTTATTTCTTAAAGGCGATAAACGAAAATATTGATTTAACCGATGCTACCAATGATGCCATAAACAGTTTAAAAATTGCTTTTGCCTGCGACGAATCGGTGAAAACAGGCGAAATGATCCGGTTGGGTTAAAAATCATTTCTTTAACAAATGGCCGTCATCTCGACCGGAACGCGGTGGAGTGGAGAGATCTAGTTAGATAGATCTCTCGGCTACGTTTCACTTCGCTCGAAATGACGGGTTGAGAGGGACTATTATGGAGCATTTTATTCACAATATGCAATTCCGCCCAGCTAGGCCACAGTACAGTATCTCCGTTCTGCTTAATTCCGGCCTAACAAATTTTTCGGACTTCACTGACCTAGCCAAGCCACTGGCTTTCAAAGAAAAATTTTCAGC
>NZ_DJDT01000037.1 GCF_002432345.1 Pedobacter sp. UBA5917 | reverse complement strand
CCTGCAGAGCGGTTCTTTCCTGCGTTTGCAGAATGTTGTGCTGGGTTATACGCTGCCAAGGGCTGTTCTGGATAAGTTGAATATCAAAAACCTGCGCTTTTACTTGTCGGCACAAAACCTGCTCACCTTTACAAAATATACAGGATTTGATCCTGAAGTGGGCCAACAGTACAGTGGTGCCGGCGGTACACGCGATATCGGTATCGACAGTGGAAATTACCCACAGAGCAGAACAATTTCTGCAGGCCTTAACCTATCATTTTAATGGAAATTCAATTTTGAATAAAGAAATATGAAATATTACTATTTAATCCTGAGTGCTGTATTGATGTTCGGCCTCGGCGGATGTAAAAAGTTTCTTGATGAAACACCTACTGCCCACCTCTCAACCGGTAACTTTTATAAAACTGGCGATGATGCAGTACGTGCGGTGAACGATGCGTACCGGATGCTGAAAGACCAGGCCTATGGTGGTTATTCGCCAACTTCGTTCGGCGATATTATGGCCGATGATGCAAACAAAGGGGGCGGAGGCGCTTCCGATCAGGGATTGATCCAGGATTTGAAACTATTTACTGCCCGATCGGATAACGGTTATGTATTTAACGCCTGGAGGGATAACTACAAAGGCGTTTATCTGGCAAACCTGGTTTTACAGAAAGTGCCTGCAATTGAAATGGATGCAGCTTTGAAAAGCAGGGTACTTGCAGAAGCTTACTTTTTGCGTGCTTATTATTACCTGCACCTGGTGAGGCTTTTTGGCCGCATCCCGATGGTAACAGTACCGATTGAAGATGGTAATTATAACATCAAACAATCAGAAGAAAAAGATATTCTTGCGCTGATCGAAAAAGATGCCGGCCAGGCCATTAAAGATTTGCCCGAGAACAGCAAACAGGCTGCGGCTGATAAGGGCAGGGCTACCAAGGGCGCTGCACAGGCTTTATTACTCGAAACTTATATGTGGCAGAAAAAATGGTCGGAAGCACAGCTTTTAGGAGATCAGATTATGGCCTCGGGAGAGTATCGTTTGGCCGATGATGTGACGAAAATATGGACACTGGCAGGCGAATTTGGACCGGAATCTATTTTTGAAGTGAACAACGCCACCATTCCGGGCAGGAATGTAGGTAATCTCCTTAATTTATTCAATGCACCCCGCAATACCTGGGGATATGGCTTTACTGTGCCTTCTAAATCATTGGTAGAAGAATTTGAAAGGGGAGATCCGAGGTTTGGCGCTACGGTTATTGTGAATAATCAGGTAATGCCTGATGGTACTACCGCCAATACCAGCGGAAGTGAAACCGGTTACTGGAACAGGAAATACTGGCTGGCACTTGATGAAATCCCGACTAAAAATGGCGGTGGCGCAGGGGATGGGCCAACCAACGACAGGGTTTTCGGTTTGGCGCAGGTAATGTTATGGACCGCAGAGGCTTCTTTTCACAATGGCGCTATTCCGCATGCAACAGATCTTGTGAACCAGATCAGAACAAGGGCACGGAAAAGTGGTGGCAATACCGATTTAACTGTACTTCCAGGTTATGGTACGGTTACGCTGGATAATATTTACCACGAAATGCGGGTAGAAACCGCACTGGGCGAACACCGCAGGTTTTACGAATTGGTTAGAACCGGAAGAGCTGCGGCTGTATTACCTAATTTTAAAGCCGGAAAAAATGAACATGTGCCGATCCCTTTAACCGAAATCCAGTTAAGTGGGGGTGTTTTGGTGCAGAACCCGGGGTATTGATGCTAGCCGTCACCCTGAATTTATTTCAGGGTCTATTTAGCAGAAAAGATGCTGTTTCCGAAGATTCGGGACAGCATGACGGTCGCATTGGCCGGTGAGCTTACATTAGTAATATTCAGAAATAACACTGGGGAATGAATTTAATGATGTCTTTCGGATGGGGCAAATGGGATAATCACCTGTTTGCCCTAATCCAACAAAAAAATATTGATCAACACAAATTTTAACACATAAATCAAACAACATGAATTTTTACAGAAACAGGTTATCTTTATTGATCTACGGCCTCGGATTTTTTTTGATTACCGTAACCATGGGTTTTAAAACCGTAAATGGTGGCAAGCCCGCAAAAGAAGGCCGCCCCGAAGAACGTTTTGGCTGGAAACTCGGAACGCAGGCTTTTACCTTTAACCGTTTTACTTTTTTCGAGGCAGTGGCCAAAACCGCCAGCTGCAAACTCGATTATATCGAAGCCTATCCCGGTCAGGAAATCGGTGGCGGTATTGAAGGGAAAATGGATTACAATATGGAACCGGCCAAAAGGAAGCAGATTCTTCAATTATTAAAACAAAACCATGTAAAAATGGCTGCATTTGGGGTAATCGGTGCCGATAGTGAAGCCGAATGGATCAAGATTTTCGAATTTGGTAAAGCAATGGGATTAGAAACCATCACCGCCGAACCCAACGAAAAAGACATGCAGCTCATTTCCGATCTCTGCGATAAATACAAAATCAACGTGGCCATCCATAACCATGCAAAACCTTCGAGGTATTGGAACCCGGATATCCTGCAGAATGCCGTAAAAGGAAAAAGCAAACGTTTGGGCATGTGTGCCGACCTTGGGCATTGGGTACATTCGGGCCTCGATCCGTTGGAGTGTATCAAAAAAGCAGAAGGCCGTGTGCTCCACCTGCACCTGAAAGACCTTAACGGAACAGATGAAAATGCGCACGATGTACATTGGGGTACCGGTGCTACAAACATTGATGCCGTGATAAAAGAACTAAAAAGACAGAAATTTAAAGGTATTATTTCTGCAGAATATGAGTATAATTGGGACAATAACACGGATGATGTTGCAAAAAGTGTAGCTTACTTCCGTCAATCCGTTCAAAAACCTTAATCCATAACAAAGCATGTTTTTATTGAATTTTCAAAGATTTTTCCGTTTAGTTTTCGCGCTTACATTGATCTCCGTTGCTGCCCGTGCCCAAACTGAACATGGTCCGGAAATGAACAGGTTTACCAAAATTGTGCTGGCCCAAAAGCTCGAGGAACCGATGCAGTTCCAGGTATTAAAAGATGGCAGGGTATTGTACGCCGAGCGCAAAGGAAAAATAAAGGTTTATAATCCTAAAACAAAGAATCTCGATATTATTGCCGAAATACCGGTAAGCACCGAATACGTGGATAAAAATGGGAAAAGGGAAGAAGGAGAAGATGGGCTTCAGGGCGTTATCCTCGATCCGAATTTCGACAAAAACCGTTGGGTTTATACCTATTATTCGGTTAAAGGAGCAGAAGCGGTTAACAGTCTGGTACGTTATACTTGGGCCGGTGCCAAACTGGATATGGCCTCGGCAAAAGTAGTTTTAAAGGTACCTGTACAAAGGGAAGAATGCTGCCATGTTGGTGGCGGGATGTTGTTCGATAAAGACAATAACCTGTTGTTGAGTACTGGCGACAATACTTTTTCAAGATCATCCGACGGTTTTACACCCATTGATGAACGCGCAGGTGAAAGTGCACGCGATGCACAGAAATCATCGTCGAACACCAACGATTTAAGGGGTAAAATCCTGCGGATCCACCCCGAAGCAGATGGTACCTATACCATTCCTGAAGGTAACCTTTTTCCAAAGGGGACGGCTAAAACCCGACCTGAGATTTACACCATGGGTAACCGTAACCCCTGGCGCATGAGTTTGGACAGTAAAACCAACTGGTTGTACTGGGGTGAAGTTGGTCCTGATGGATCTAATGCGTCAGAATCGCGTGGACCGGCATCTTACGATGAATTTAACAGGGCAAAAAAAGCCGGTAATTTTGGCTGGCCCTATTTTATCGGTAACAACCTGCCTTACCGCTATTACGATTTTGCAACAAAAAAATCGGGCGATCTTTACGATCCGCTCCGCCCGGTAAACAATTCGCCAAATAATACAGGTTTAACCGTTCTGCCGCCAACCGAAACCTCTTTGGTATGGTATCCTTATGGTGCAAGCGAATATTTTCCTTTAATGGGCAGCGGCGGACGAAGTGCCGTAGGTGGTCCGATATTCCATCAGAACGATTTTAAAGGTGCAAGCAATGTTTTTCCGGTTTATTACGAAGGAAAATGGTTTATTACCGATTGGGTACGCGGATGGATCCTCACCATCACCATGGATGAAGAAGGGAACTATAAATCAATGGAGCGTTTTATGCCGGAAGTGAGCCTCAGAGGTCCCATTGATATGAAATTCGGTCCCGATGGTAGTTTATATATCCTCGAATACGGTAATGGTTATTTTAAAGATAATCCCGAAGCTGAGCTGATCAAGATCGAATACAATGGCGGAAACCGCAAACCTGTTGTTCAGGTGGCTGCCGATAAAGTATCAGGTGCTTTACCATTAAAAGTTAAATTGTCATCAGCCGGAACCATGGATTATGATGGCGATGTTTTAAAATATGAATGGCGCATTACGAAAGATAAAGTGCTTAAATCGGTATATAAAATCGCAAATCCAGAATTACAGCTTACTGCTGCGGGTGTTTATAAGGCAACTTTAACCGTTACCGATCCGTCAGGGGCAAAAAACAGTAAATCGGTCGAAATTTCTGCCGGTAATGCAGCGCCTGTGGTTAAGTTCGATTTTGTAAAAGGCAACTCCAGTTTTTATTTTCCGGGCAATACCATTACTTATGCGGTAAATGTGAGTGATAAGGAAGATGGAAGTTTAAAGGATAAACGGATTACGCCTTCGCAGGTTGCGGTATCCATTAATTACCTCTCAGAGGGTTACGATATGACCACTATTGCACAGCATCAGCAACGTTTTGATGCTGCTGCACAGTTTGAAGTAGGCAGGGCACTGATGAAAAAAAGTACCTGTAGTGCCTGTCACGATCTTACCGCAAAATCTTTAGGCCCTGCATTTACCCAGGTTGCCCTAAAATATAAAGGTGATAAGGGTGCACAGGAACGCCTGGTGAAAAAAGTGATCAGCGGTGGTTCCGGGGTTTGGGGCGATGCCATGATGCCTGCTCATGCTACTTTGCCACCAAGTGAAGTGAATGCAATTGTAAAATATATTCTAAGCCTGGGCGACAAACAGGCTGCTCCGGATAACCTGCCGGTTAAAGGTACTTATACTACAAATGTTCCGGCCAATGCAACCAATAAAGGCAGTTTTATATTCAGGGCGGCTTATCGTGATAAAGGTGCAGGCAAACTGGCTTCGCAATTATCCGAAAGCATTGTGGTTTTGCGTAATCCTTATCTGCCTGTTAACGAAAGTAACGGCAATAAAGGTTTTAGCTTTAATAACGACAGGTCGGCTGCTATCTCTTCGGATAAAGGTGCTTATTTGCTTTTCCGTAAGATCGATCTTAAGGATATCAGAACAATTGAAGTTGTTGGCGATAAAACTGCTCCCGATCAGGTTGAAGTACACCTAGGCTCACCTAATGGAAAATTAGTAGGGAAAACAACCCGTAAACAGGATAACAAAGGTATTATCGATATCGATAATGTAAACGGGGTAACTGATGTTTATCTTGTTTTTTTACAAACGGGTATAAATGTTAAGGGAATCAATGTAACTGCACATTAGCGTAAAATACCATTTAGTTCTAAATATTAAACCCTGAAAGGTGGCGGAAGTAATTTCGCCACCTTTTTTATTTATATACTTTGCTTCTATATCTAATGCGGTCGTCATGCTGAACTTGTTTTATTAGTCATTTCTACTGTTTTTCAATGGTCTAATAGCTATTTCGTGGTCAGCATCTTTCATGCTAGATAGACCCTGAAATAAATTCAGGGTGACGACTAATTAAAAAATAAACATCAACAAGTGATCCTTTGTTAGCATGTTTTTATTCAAAATTTAAGTATCTTACTTTAATCTTTTCATCTGCCCAAAAAAAACATGACAGGAACCCTTTCACAGCTTATCACTCTGGTTGCCTATGGAAATCAGTATATTGCCAATCCTGGTACATCTATCAACTTTCCGGCAAACCATTCTGCTTTTCAATACTGTAAAAATGTTTTCTTTTCTGTTGAAGATCAAAATCATCCATCTTCAGAAAACCATCCGATTATAGTTGCCGAAAGCCCTGTTGAATGGTTCGGTTATCTGGCTAAAACGGGCTGTAAAACTTTAAAGCTTTATTACGAAAGTTCGGATGGCAGCACTGGTATAAAAGACCATAAACTCGCCGGAATGATTGGTGGAGGCGGAGCCTGGCTTATCGAAGCCATTTATCCTGAAAATTCCGACTTCTGGTACGGCGCATGGGAAGTAACCAGGGATGATGCTACCAATAGCAACGTTTGGACGGTAAACTATAAACGTATCCAGCATCATATTCCAAGCCGCAACCTTCAGCTGGATATTGAAACCCAAAAAAATATACTCTCTGATGTATTAGCTAAAATAGAAGCTTTTGCCGATGAAGTGAATGCCGAAAATTTTGCCGGAATATTTCAGCAGGCCAATGCATGGCTAACGGAAAACTATCCTGAAAGAGATTATTATCATACCGATCTGTTACCAGATGATACTTATAGCATTCCTGAAAGACAACTGTTTTTTGCTGCTTCTGGCGCATGGGTATTTGGCGGAATGGGCTCCTGGAACGATATGGGTTTTGTAGTAGAACAGCAACAGGTATACGAAAACCTATCATCAGCACTTTATACTGCAATTAATAATGCCATCATCGCCGCAATAAATTCATGATCAGTTAGCGGCTATTAACATAATCACTTACGGTAATGGAAAAAACGCTAATTTCGGGCAATCATTTACATCTTATTCAATGCAGGAAGTGTTTTCAAGAGCGGGGGAATATTTGCTCCGACTAAAGCAGATTAACGGAGATATTTTAAACAGTCCTGCCCAATTTGCAGAGTATACCATTCTCTTTATTGCCGAAGGTAGCGGCGTGTACCATGCCGATTTCGGCACCTTTAATTATACCGCTCCTGTTATTTTATTTTCGACACCACTGCAGGTGATCTACCTCGAACAGCATCAGCCTGCACCAATCACCATGCTGCAGTTTCATGGCGATTTTTATTGCATCGAATATCACCGCGCCGAAGTTGCCTGTAATGGTTTGCTGTTTAATAATATTTACATTCAGCCCTGTGTTACTTTGGCGGGTAATGAGGTACGTGTATTTCGCAATCTGTTAAACGATATTAACGAAGAATTTAAAAATAATCATCCTTCCGAAATTGTGCTCAGGGCTTACCTGCAGCTTTTTCTGGCCAAATCAAGCAGCATCAAGATCAAACTTATCGATCATCCCAACACACCCAAAGAGAAAGATGAACAGATGGAACGTTTCAGGATACTTTTGGATCAGCATTTTCTTACCTTGCACAAGCCCAACGATTATGCCGATTTACTGGCCATGACTCCAAATAATTTCTCTAAACGCTGCAGCCGTTATTTTAAAAAATCACCTAGCCAACTGATACAGGAAAGATTGGTACTCGAAGCTAAAAAACAGTTGCATTTAACCCGGCAGAGCATAAAAGAGATTGCCTACAACTTAAAATTTGAAGACGAATATTATTTCAGCCGTTTTTTTAAAAAGATAACCAAAGTTTCACCACAAACCTTCCGTAATAAAACCGGCATTTCCATCGTGTCAGATTTGTCCAGTCAATAACCATTTTAGTCCATTTTGCGAGGGCCGTGCATGATGTAGTTTTGAATCATCAAATCAATCATCATGAAAATAGCAATCATTAATTACATCGCTAACCTCGATCAACTGGGAAAAAAAGTAATCCGATGGGGCGTGGTAATCGTTTTCCTTTGGATCGGCGCACTGAAATTTTTCGCCTACGAAGCCGATGGTATTGTGCCATTTGTGGCCAACAGTCCATTTATGTCGTTTTTTTATAATCAGCCGAACGGTTATAAACAGCACATCAATAAAGAAGGCGAACTCATTGCCGCTAACCACCAATGGCATACCCAAAACAATACTTATGGGTTTTCTTATGGATTGGGCGTATTGCTGATTACACTTGCGGTATTGGTTGCCCTTTATAAAGTAGCGCCGTTGCCCAGTCTTGTTGCCAGTTTCCTGATCGGGATTTTAACACTCGGCACACTATCCTTCCTCATCACCACGCCCGAAAGCTGGGTGCCGCATTTGGGAGATGAGCAGTGGGGATTTCCATACCTGTCTGCCCGTGGCCGTTTGGTCATCAAAGACCTCGTTATTCTTGGTGCGGCCATCATCACCATGAGCGAAACCGCAAGGTTATACCTGGATCAAAAAAAATAAATAAATCAATTATAGACTCAACATCATGAAAACAATAGAAGTTCCTGTTAGAGAGCAGGTAAGCGAGGCATCGCAGTTAATATTCGATCAATTACAGAAACGTATGGGCAAGGTGCCCAACCTGTATGCAACCATTGGTTATTCCGGCAGCGCATTAAAAGGTTTTATGGATTTCGACGGTGCTTTAAGCCATGGCGTTTTTACCGGAAAAGAACGCGAAGCGATAGCGCTTATCGTATCAGAGATAAACGCTTGTGCCTACTGTTTGGCCGGACACACCCTGGCAGCAATGAAAAACGGTTTCAGTAAAGAAGATACACTGAATATCCGCAGGGGAAAAACCGCTGATGGGAAATTGAACGCGGTAATTGCCTTGGCCAAATCGGTAACCGTTAACAAAGGCCATGCAGATGCACAGGCATTAGCAGATTTTTATGCAGCAGGTTTTACCGAAGCAGCCATAATGGAACTGATCGGTTTGGTTACCGTAAGGATATTTACCAATTACGTTTTCGCATTGACTGAAATTCCTGTTGATTTTCCTGTCGCAGAAAAACTATAAAATTACCATCATGACAAACACAGATCATACCATAACCGACGAAGAGAAAGCAACCATTGCCAATTCGTTTGTTGCGGCATTAAGAAATAACGATTGGGAGAATATGCTCAATATTTTAGTGCCAGATGCCACATGGACATTGCCCGGTACGAGTTTGCTCTCGGGGCCTGCCAATGGTGCAGATGCAATTGTTAAAAGGGTACAAAACCTCAAAAAGTTCGGTGTTAATTTCGATTTAAAATATATTTTAATCGGTTTAAATGGCTTTACACTTTCGCTCCACAATACCAGCCGGCGCGAAGAACTGATATTGGATGAACAGGTAGCCATTGTTTTTGAAATATCGGAAAGGAAAATCTCAAAAATGGCTACTTATCTTTCAGATGTAGAAGGGATCAACCGTTTTTTTGTTCCGGGGATTATTGATTAAGTTAATTTAACGGTGCTATTGCTAAGCCTGCCTCAAAAAAGGTAGGCTTTTTTGCATCTGGTGCCAACCGTTTAAGATTTAAGTTACTTTTAAAGCACTGTTGGCAGCAGATTTTTTATTATTTTCACCACTTATGGAAAGCAAAGAAATCCGCACCTTTAACAACCTGCAGGATCAATACCGATCGATGGGCATGCCTGTTGACCTGATTGATGCCCATGCAGGTTTTACCATTTTTAACCTTAAAGATGTGGTTAATGCGGTACCTTTTTCTTCTCCTGTTAGCAGGCTTAATTTTTTTGTGTTTTCTTTTACCAAACAGGGTCAGGGCTGGTACAGTATTGATGAACAGACTTTTGAACTGGGTCCGGGAACTGTTTATTTTACCAATCCGGGGCATTTCAGGGCCTACCAATGGAATGCGATTGAGGAAGTTTACCTGATTACCCTCAGCGAAGAGTTTTTGCGCGAAAATGTACATCCCGATGTGTTTGATGAATTTCCGTTTCTGTTGGCCGAAACTTTTCCGGCGAGGGTAACCACGCCAGAGGTATTTGCCGAATTTGAACAATTATACAAAGCAATCCATAAAGAATACCTGGCCAGATCTCCGTTCAGGAAAAAGCTGATCGCCAATCTTTTTGTGGTACTGCTGCTCAAAATCAAAGAATATTGCTGGCTTGATTACAACCCAATTTACGAAGGTAACCGCGGCTCGAAGATTGTACGCGATTTTAAGCAGCAACTGGAACAGCATTACAGGGAAGTTAGGGCAGGGAAGGCCGAACGCCTGCTGGTGTTACAGGATTATGCCGATATGCAAAGCCTGCATTCCAACTACCTCAGTAATGTAATCAAAGCTAAAACCGGTAAACCCGTAGGCACCTGGATTGCAGAAAAAACAATTGCCGAAGCACGCAACCAGTTAAAAAATGCAAACCTGTCGGTAAAGGAAATCGCCTACCACCTGCATTTCGCCGAAGCAGCCCATTTTACCAATTATTTTAAAAAACATACCGGTTTATCGCCGGTTGAGTATAGGAAAAAACAGGTTTCTTCCTGATTTTCCATTTTTTTTCTCCTTTCTGTAGAATTTGCAATTGTTGCAGTAAATCTTGCAATTTTCGCCACGGGCATCTGGCCATCTTTGTATTGTCAATAACGACAAGTAAAACAAAGAGATATGAACAAGCTTAATAACAAAGTAGCCATCATCACCGGATCGGCAAGAGGTTTGGGAAAAGCCATCGCAGAAAGATATGCAGCACTCGGCGCAAACATTGTAATCAACTATTCACGCGATAAAACTTCAGCCGATGAGGTGTTGAGCAACATCAGCGCCATGGGTGTAAAAGTAATTGCAGTACAGGCCGACGTAAGTAAGGTAGCCGACATTGAGCACCTGTTTGCCGAAGCCAAAAAAGCATTTGGTAAAATAGACATTGTGGTGGCCAATGCCGGTATCGAAATGGTAGAAACCCCGGTAACCGATTTTACAGAAGAACAGTTCGATCGTTTGTTTTCTATCAATACCAAAGGCTCGTACTTTACCATGCAGCAGGCGGCGAAAAATGTAGAAGATAACGGACGCATTATTTACATTGCTTCGAGCACCACAGCATTTCCGGTACCTGGCATGGCAGTGTATGGCGGCAGTAAAACTACACCACGTTACCTGGTAAATGTACTGGCACAGGAAATTGGCCACCGTGGGGTTACCGTTAACTCCATTATCCCTTTCGCGGTTGATCACTCCGGAATATTTGCCGACCCTAACAGTTATCCCGAACTGAGAAAAAGTTTACTCGAAAGCTGTCCGATGGGCCGTTTGGCAGAGGTAGAAGATGTGGCCAATGCTGCAGAATTTTTTGCCAGCGACCTTTCTTCATTTATAAACGGGCAGCACCTGTTGGTTAACGGTGGTGCCAATCAATAGAAATTGATCAAATATGAAAGCATTCACCATCCTTTTGATCGCGGCCATTGTATTCTCGCTCATTACTTATGCGCAACGCTATAATCCTTTATCAAAAACAACAAAAGCAAATATGGATACTGCACAGTTTAATAACCCAACCGTAAAAAAAGCCATTGATGCTTTTCAAAAAGGCGATAAAAAAGCCTGGTACGCCCTGTTTACAGCCGATGCGCAGCTTTTAGACGATGGAAATAAAATAGATTTCAAAAACTTTTCTGAAGAGGCAATCGGCCATGAACACTTTACCAGCTTTGATAAAATAGAACATAACGGCCTGCACATCTATGGGAAATTCCACAGCGATAAATGGGGCAATTTTAAAACCTATTTCAAATTTACCATCAATAAAGATGGAAAAATCAATGTGCTCGAAATCGGTCAGGCCAAATATTAATCAGGTCGATATTATAGAAAACAATCATCAAAATATTTAAAAATCAGTAAAAATATAACCATCATGGAAACAAATAAAAAAATCGCATTGGTAACCGGCGGTAGCCGCGGATTAGGTAAAAACATGGCCTTACGGATCGCAGAAAAAGGAATAAACGTTATTATCACTTACCACAGCAACGAAACTGAAGCAAAAGCAGTTGTGCAGGATATGGAAAAAATGGGCGTAAAAGCACTGGCCCTTCAGTTTGATGGCGGTAACTTGCCTGCACTCGATGGCTTTGTTGCCCGTTTAAAAAATGGATTACAAGAAACTTTCGGCGCAGATAAATTCGATTTCCTGATCAATAATGCAGGTATCGGTATTAATGCGCCTTTTGCCCAAACCACACAGGAACAGTTCGATACGCTATCCAACCTGTTGCTTAAAGGACCGTATTTTCTCACCCAATTATCACTTCCGATCCTGAACGATGGCGGTAGCATCATCAATATTTCGAGCGGTTTGGCCAGGTTCGTTGGTCCGGGTTATGCCGCTTATGGTGCCATGAAAACCGCAATGGAAACCCTTAGCCGTTACCAGGCAGTAGAATTGGGCGCCAGACAGATCAGGTGTAATACCGTAGCACCAGGTGCCATCGAAACCGATTTCGGTGGAGGTATGGTAAGGGATAACCAGGTATACAATGACGCGGTTAAAGCCAATACAGCTTTGGGCCGTGTAGGTTTGCCGCAGGATATCGGCGGCGTAGTGGCTTTCCTTTGTACGCCTGATGCAGGTTGGATTTCAGGGCAACGGATCGAAGTTTCGGGCGGTATGCGTTTGTAATTTACCTGCTCACCGATTTATTCGTAATAATAAGCAAAAGCCGCCTGTACACATAATTGCAGGCGGCTTTATTTTAGTTAAGCCACTAGGCAAATGGTAAATATAATTTCACCAATGCTGCTCAGCCGGGAATACAGATATAAGTCCATGTTTACCTCTTCTGATAATCGGGACAGGTAGTGGTAAGAATTTTTAATTATGAGGGGTGCTTGCTTAGTGTTCAAATACACTATTTCTTATTCAGGTAGTAAAAATACCTTACCCAGTTTATCAGTCATCATTTCTGTAAACCAAAGATTGCCCACCGAATCGGTTCTGATGCGGTGCATCATCGACATACGGCTTGGGATTTTAAAAGTATTAAAAGTTACACCAGAAAGATCTGCGTCGGGGAGCGTCCTGATCGATCTGTCGAAGCGGATCAGGTAATCATTTCCGGCTGGCACGGGGTTATTCATATCAACATAAACCTGTACCCATAAATTGCCTTCAAGATCGAAAGTTAAAGAAGCTAAAATGTCGTTTTTTTGTAGTGCAGGTACCGGATATTCGGTAATGTTGCCTTCCATATCTATTTTGCCGATCTTTTGGCCGGCCTCTTCTGTAAACCACATATATGGTTCAGTTGGATCGGGAATGATGGCTATAGGTCTGCTATTAGCGGTAGGGATCTTAAATTCGCGGACGGTTCCCGTGGCAGAAATATTTAAAATGCTGCTACCATATAATTCGGTTCCCCATATTCCACCGTCGGGCCCCGCCGATAAAAAAATAGGCAGTGCAGCAAGCGTTTCTAGTTGGAAATGTGTTACCCGGCCTTCAGTGTCAATGCGGCCAATAGTGCTGGTACGTTTTCCTGTAAACCATATCGATAATCCATCAGCATCCAAACCTATACCATGCGGAGCGGTATTAATTGGGTTTGCCGCACCTTCGGCATATAGTTTTACATCAATTTCGCGCACAATATTTCCCTGGTCATCTAATTGTACCACCAGACCAAAAAATTCAAGCGAAACCCATAATCTCCCTTCCTTATCTATTAGGATACCATGCGGACCACTTCCCTCGGGCATGGTATAATACTCAATCAGGTTGCCCTGATGGTCGAACTTGGCAACGCGGTGCATGTTCTGCCCGGTTACAAAAATATATTCCGTATTGATTACCAGTTCGTGTGTTGATTGAGTTTCGCCGCCTGGCCAGTTTAAGCTGTATTCAACAATATTTAAATTTTGAAAGGTATCGGGGAATTTACCAGATAAGCTGTTCATGTTTGATTTGGGATTCGTTTATTAAATATACATCATTGACTGTACATTTAACAGTTGATGGCTGATGAGATATACAAAATACTTAAAACTGAGTATAAAAAAATGATGCTTTATTGTTTAGTTTTGAAGTGTACCAAACAAATCAGGAATATTTTTCAGCATCCCACTCTCTAAATTAATCTGCCATGTACAAGCTCATCCTACCCACATTTACTACCCATTACCATTTAGATCTTTTACTGTTTTAGCTGTAATCATGCTGCACAAAAGGCGATTGATTTTTCAGTTTTAAACGGGTGATGATACACACCACGTTAAGGAGACCGCATATCAGCTTAATTATCCAATAAGCTTTTATCGGCTCCTTTATCAAGCCTAAATAACCAAACAAACAACAATTATGAAAACAGAAAATTACGATGTAATCGTTATCGGCGGAGGTGCCATAGGCCTCGCCACAGCCAGGGAGCTCGGTAAACGAAAGGCCAATACCCTGGTGCTCGAGCAGTTTACCTTTGTAAACCAGTTGGGCAGTTCGGCAGGGGTATCGCGCCAGTTCAGGATTCCGTATCCCGATGAGTACATGGTGCAGATGGCTTTAGGTGCACAACCTTACTGGGATGAGCTGGAAAAGGAAACCGGTACTTCATTGCTCGATAAAGTAGGTACACTCTGGTTTGGAGATCCTGCAGTACACTCTACCGAAGGCAATATTGCAGAGGCAGAAGCATCGTTAAAAGCCCTTAATGTTCCTTACACCACACTTACCGCAACGCAGATAGAAGAACAATACCATTTTAAAAACCTGCCGGAATCTTATACCGGACTTTTTCAGCCTGATGGTGCCAGTATCAACTTTAAAGCCACTATTGAAACGCTTTTAAGCCTTTGCCGTAAAGAAGAAACGGTGCAGCTGGAAGAGAATTCGCCGGTACTTAAAATTAACCAGGTAGGTGAGCTTTTTGAGCTCGAAACGCCAAACGGCATCTACATTGCCAAAAAACTGGCTATTGTGCCGGGGCCTTATATTAACAGTGTAATTAACCTGCTCGACTTTAAAATTGAAGCTACCTATTGGAATATGTCGTCGGCTTATTTTAAAAAAACCGATCCAAATATCCAATACCCAACCTGGTTTGTGTTCCAAAATGAAGTGGGGCAGAACGGCAACCAGTTTTATGGTTTCCCTTCGGTTGATTGGGACCATCCTGAATATATCCGTGTGGCCCCCGATTTCGTTATCGAGCCCATTGAAGAGCCCAGCGATAGAACATTGATCCCTAACGAACAGGAACTGGGTTATACCTCCGATTGGGTAAAACAGCACATGACCGGTTTGGCTACAGAACCCGAATATACTTCTACCTGTCTGATTGCCCTGAGCAAAATAGCCAATAAAGAACTTCTGATCGATTTTGCACCCAACTATGTACCTAACCATAAAAATATTGTACTGTACGCCACCGGTTGGGCAGCAAAATTTACCCCTTTCTTAGGTAAGATTATGTCTGATCTGGTACTCGATGGGCATACCGATTTTGATATTACCCCTTTCCAGTTAGGTTACAAATATTTTAAAGCTTTCTAAAAACCATCTGAATATGAACAAAAACACACCTTTAAATACAGGGAAACAACCTGATTTAAAATTAGAAGTAGCCATTATCGGCGCCGGAACCTCCGGTTTGTATACCGCTTACCGTTTGGTAACAGATAAAAAATATACCGCAAGCCAGGTACAGATTTTCGACATGAACGATAAACTGGGCGGGAGGCTTGAATCGGTAATTATGCCCGGCATGGATTTCTGGGGCGAACTGGGTGGAATGCGTTACCTTACTTCGCAGGAAATTGTAACCACTTTGATCGAGGGTTATCCGCTTTCGGAGCCTGATCTTGCAAAACGTACGCCGGTACTTAAAGATAAAATGACGCCTATTCCATTCCCTATGGGTAATCCGGCAGATCTGTTAATGTATCTTAGAAAAGAGCAGTTTAAGCAAAATGCCTGGGATGTTGCGCAGGCGGCAGGCGAAAAACTAAGCACACGCTATTACCTCAATGATGATGATTTTGGTTTCAGCTCAGATCAACTGTTCAATAAAATCATTTACGATGTATTAATGGCCGATCCGTATGTGGCTGCAACCTACAGTAAAAAAATCATCAAGGGAGATTCGATTTATGCTTATTCTTTTGAACTAACGAGCGAAGATTGGGACGATATCAAACCAAAACTGGTGTACAATTTCCCCAACTCGCCTTACGATAAACGTAAAGTAAACGACCTGGGTTTCTGGAACCTGATTAAAGACCAGGTTTCGCAGGAAGGTTATGAGTTTTTAGCCAATGCCGGCGGATATTATTCGAATACGATTAACTGGAACTCGGCCGAAGCTTTTCCTTATATGGTGGGCGATTTTTCTGCCGGAACGATCTATAAAACCATCGAAGAAGGTTACGATAGCATTGCTTATGCGGTAGCCAATGCCTATACCGACAATGAAGGAGCTTGCATCTGGTCGAAAAATAAACTGCTTACCTTTACCAAAACGCATCCTTTAATCGATACGCATAAATACCAGCTCACTTTCCTTAACCTGGAAACGAATACCACCTGGAATGTGTACGCAAATACACTTGTACTCGCTATGCCGAGAAAATCGCTGGAACTGTTGGATCAGGAGAATTTCTTTTTCAATATCAACGAAAATTCTGAACTCAATTATAATATCCGTTCGGTAATTATGGAGCCGGCCTTTAAAATATTAATGGGCTTTCCATACCCGTGGTGGAAAGATTTGGGCATCGATTCCGGTCACTCGATTACCGATTTACCGATGAGGCAATGTTATTATTTCGGTACCGATCCGGTAACCAACAACTCGATGTTACTGGGCAGTTATGGCGACATGGAAACGGAAACTTTCTGGAAAGCACTTACCGATGATAAATTACTTTTCGAAGTGAAACCGGCAAAATCGGCCTCGTTAAAAGAACTGCATCAATTGGATAGCGTACAGGCAACCAAACTGATGGTAGATGAGTTAATGACCCAGCTGCGCGAACTGCATGGGCAGGACATAACCATCCCCGAGCCTTATGTTACTTATTTCAGAGATTGGACCGATGAACCTTTCGGCGCAGGATACCATGCCTGGAAAGCGGGCTACTCGGTAGAAAATGTAATGCCATACATGCGTAAACCGGTAGGAGATGAGCAGATCCATATTATTGGCGAGGCTTATTCTGATCAGCAGGGCTGGGTAGAGGGTGCTTTTTGTGTGGCTGAAAAAATGCTGCAGGATTGTTTTGGATTAGATAGGCCTTATTGGTTAAGTCCTACTTATTATTTGGGCTGGTAGAAAGAAATACGTCATTTCGAGCGAAGTGCAGCGTAGTCGAGAAATCTATGAAGATATGTCTCTCTCCCGAAGATTCGGGACTGCGTTTCAATCGAAATGACGTTTTTTATTTGAGTTTATAAAAAGTAGCTGAGAGGTTTTAGTTATGCAGCTCAATAACTTCACTAAGATTACCGTTATTTCAAACGTAACGGAGAAATCTCAAATTCTTAAATGTAAATATTCTTAATATAATAAACGTTTTGGGGCAGCTTTCTTCCTATTAACATAAAACAGCAGCCCTGTAACTGGCAAACTGGCAGCAATTAAACCAGCCATACAGGCTAAAAATTTCCCTGCAAAGCCCATCACACTACCGGTATGGAGATCGTAGTTGAGTGCTTTTAATTTGCCTAGTGGCTTTAGTTTTTCAAAAGGTTCGCCTTGTTGCAGGAGTTTACCACTAAACTGATCAAAACGGTATTGGGTTTTCTCGTAAAGATGTGCCGTGCTCTGATAAGCGCTCACATTAACGGTTCCACTTTTTTTTGCAGGAAAATTATAGAGCAGGTAAGCCGCTTGTGGTGAAAGATTATTGGTTTTGGCTATGATTGCAGCATGTAGGCCTGCAACGCCCATTTGGGTACTGTCAGACTTTATAGCCGATTTTTGTTCGCTTACCAGATCGAATGACCATGCCAGTCCGGTTAAGGAAATAATAAAAAGTATAGCAAAAGCATAAAAGCCAAGCACGTTGTGCAAATCGTAATTTAACCGTTTAAATTTTGCCTTAAACTTGATGCTGAAACTGTTTTTAGCAGCTTTTTTGTTTTTTGGCCACCACAGCACAATACCCGATAAAAGTAGCAATACAAAGCAGATTACGGCATAACGCACCACCTGCTGACCGATTTTATCGCCCAGCAGCAAATTCATGTGCAGGGCAAGTACGATGGTGAAAAACTCTTTTTTCGAATTTTCGATCTTTACAACTTCGCCGGTATAGGGATTGATGTAGGCTTTATAATAATATTGATAATATCCCTGGTAGCCAAAAGCATCACGGTTGAGCTTTAAGGCCCTGAACATATAGGTTTTTCCGGGTTTGTTTGAGATTTCGGCCCTGGATATTTTATGTGTTTTGCCAAGTGCATTTTGCGCTTTGGTTACCAGTAAATCCAACGATAGTTTCTGCTGATCGGAGGGAATTTGAACATAAAGCCTATCCTGATAGCAGATTTCTTTCAGTTCATCGGCAAAAGCATAAATAGCCCCGGTAATCCCTAAAATAAAAGCCACCAGCCCGGAAATTAATCCGAGCCAGAGGTGTAAAAAGCTTATTTTTTTCTTAAAATCTGACCGTAACATTGGCTGAAAGGGTTCTTGGCAATTGTGGGCTTAAAACGCCCTGTCCGGTAAAATACAATACATCGCCTATGTTATCTCCTTTAAGTCCGATACGGAAGCGGGGCGTATCGTAAAATATACTGGCATTAAGTAAGGTATAGCTGGGAAAAGTAAAAGTACCTGTGGTTAACGAGTTGCCCGAAAGATATTTGCCCGCATAGTTACCGCCAAATCCGGCTCCAACACCTTTTAGTTTTCCTGTTGGCTGTACATAACTTGCCCAAAAATTGATCAGGTCTTCAGGCCCTGCCGAAGCTGGTCTTCTTCCTTCCAAAGCAACAGACGATTTGGTAAGTTTGCTTTCGTTGTGGCTATATCCGGCAACGAGGTTCAGGCCTGTTAATGGATTGGCAATCAGCTCAAATTCTACCCCTTTACTGCTTTGTGTACCGTTTTGCACCACAATGTTATAATCGGTTCCGTTTCTGGTGAGTACTTCGTCGCGGGTTACATCTTTTACCTTAATATCATAATAACTTGCGGTAAAAGACAGGCGGCCCTCAAAGATATCCATTTTTACACCACCTTCGAGCTGGTTGGCCTGTTGTGGTTTAAAGGTTCCCGAAACATCATCCAGAGGCTGGGTAACGGGTGCCACATTGCTAAAACCGTTCATGTAATTACCAAAAACGGAAAGCCTTTCTTTCAGGATATTATACACGAGACCAAATTTTGGCGATATCGCAGTTTGGTTGTAAGTGGTATTAACCTGTGGTGTATTGGTAGCAAGGTTGGTGGTGCCGAGGCTTTGGAAACGATCAACACGCAAACTTAACATGGCCAATAGGTCGTTGGTTAGGTTAATCGCATCGGAGGCATAAATGCTGTAAATGTTGCTCGAATTGTAGTTTTTAATTACTGCACCTGCTGCACCAATACCGGTGGTTGCCGCAATTTTTGCTTCGGCCTTTGCGCGGGTAAGATTCCCATATTTGGCTGCCAGTGTGCCGGCAATGGCGCTTACGGTATCGAATTTTACAATCGGGGAGTTGTTGTTATAGGTGGTTTGATTAAGGTAGTCGAGCCCTGCAACCAAGCGGTGCCTCATGCCGCCTATTTTAAGATCGGCATTAAAATTATGTTGAACCGCTGTTGATGTACCTTCGTAATTCTGGTATTGTACATTTCGCTCTACCAGGTCATCGCTCGTGGCACCGCGGATAAATTCGTACTGGTAAACCCCATCGGTTTTTCTGATGTTTCTCGAAAAGCTTGTTTGTGAGGTCCATTGATCAGAAATCTTGTAATTTAACTGTCCGTGGATATTCGATGCAGGCGCTTTTAAGGTAATATCGTTAGAGGTAAAGGAACGCTTCCAGTCGTAATTGAGTTCGGCGGGGGTAGTGGCAATATATTTCCGGGTACGGTGTAAAAATACAATTGCCGGATTGGTTCCTTCGTAATCATAAAACTCTGCATTTAACTGGAGTTCGAGTTTTTCGTTAAAGCGGTAAGAGATTACTGGTGCAATAAAAACCGATTTCCTGAATCCTGCATCCTGAAAACTGTTACGTTTATAATAAGCAGCATTTAAACGGAATTTTAAACTTTTATCTTTATTAACCGGTCCGTAAACATCGGCTGTAAGGCGGTTAAGGTTAAAGTTTCCGGTGGTATAGCCAATTTCTCCGCCAAGTGTATCCAGTGGTTTTTTGGTAACCACATTAATCAATCCGCCAAAAGTAGTGAGCGAACCGCCATATAGCGTACCCGATGGCCCTTTAATTACTTCAATTTTTTCGATATTGGCCGGGTCGATATCACCGTTCGTTTGTCCGGCAATGCCATCGATCATCGAAATACGGGTAGGGAAACCGCGCAGGTTATAGTAAACTGCACCATCGCCACTTCTGCCAATACTACCTTGCATTTTTAATACGCCCGGCGTGTTTTTCAGCACATCGGTAAGGTCGGTGGTAATCTGCTCGTTGATGAGTGATTTGGTAATGGTAGTGTATACCTGTGGATTTTCGAGGTTGTTTAATGGCAGTTTGGCTACCGTTTCACTCTTACGTACCGCGAACTTGTTTTTCTTCCGCCCATTTATTTCCACTTCGTTAAGGTCGTTGCTGTTTTCGGTCAGGTTAAAGTTGAGCACGGTGTTTTTAGCTGCATTTACATTTACCTGTTTCCGCTGCGGACTAAAACCAACATAATTGGCGGCAATGGTATAATTTCCCTCTTCGAGTTCTTTAAGAGTGTAATTTCCGTTAATATCGGCCTGTGTAGCCCTTACACCTGCAATTTCTACGGTTACATAAGCAGCAGGTTTGCCATCGCTGGTTTTTACATTTCCGGATACGCTGCCTTTTGCTGCTGTAGTTTGGATGGTAATATTCTGACCTTCGGTACTTAACCTTTTGATCTGCCGGCCCATTAAATTGGTCAGGATGTCTTTGATCGATTTATTTTCAAAATTAAAAGTCACTTTTCTGCGCACATTCAACTGGGTGCTGCTGTAAGAGAAAGTAACACCTGCTTTGGCCGCAATGGCATCGAGTGCATCGCTTAAACTGATGTTACTGGCCTGTATGCTAATGGTTTTATTCAGCAGCGAATCCTGTTGTGCCTTTATGCTAAGCGGAATAAACCATAACGAACAAAAAAATAATAGTATTAATGGGATTTTTTTCTTTGGGGTACATGCTTTGTGCATACTTTTGTTTGTTGTTTAAATGAATTGATAAATTGATTTGCAATAGCCCGGATTGAAGTTTGCAGACAGAAGCCGGGTTTTTTATTTTCCTATAACGAAGGTTTTATTTTGTTGGGAATAATCTGATTTTATGGCAAAACAGATACTGCTGAGCACTTCTTGAATACCTGGATTATTAAAAGTTCCTTTATAACGTTCGCGGTTTAGTTGTTTGTTGGCAATGATGAGTTTAATGTTATACCAGCGTTCTAAAACAGGTTTGATTTCTTCGAGGGTAAGGTCGTCTATAACAAGCCTGTTCTCTTTCCAATCGGTATATTTTGCGCTGTAAATAATGTTTTCACGGATCAGATCGGGAATATTTGTGGTATTAATGATCCCTTTTTGATTGGCTGTTAAGATGAGATTTTGACTGGTTTTTACTGCCGAGAAACTAACTTTTCCTTCTTCAACCACCAGTTCACTACGCTGTTCATCATTGTAATCGCGCAGGTTAAACCTCGTACCCAAAACTTTTGTGGTGCTGCGCGGTGAGCTGATGATAAAAGGTTTTGCAGGGTTTTTGGCTACCCTGAAATAAGCTTCGCCCATAAAACGAATTGCCCTTTTATTTCCTGCAAACACTTTTGGAAAACTGATGCTGCTTTCCGAATTGAGCCAAACTTCAGTGCTATCTGATAACCGGAGGTATTTTTTTTCTCCCTTTCTAACATTTATGGTTTGATAGTTTGGCAGGGCAGAAGGTTGCTGATTGCTTTGGGATAGGTGATAAATCAATCCCAGCATAAATACAATGGCGAAACAGGCGGCAACAGGTAGCCAAAGGCGTTTAATAATTGATTTTTTCTTCGGGGCCTCAAACTTAATCAGGTTATCTTGTTCAAGTCCATATCTTTTTGAAAGTTTTTCCCATCCATTGGCCTGATAAGCATCGGTATCAAAATCATCGGGAAAACTGAATTCAGCCTCATCAGATTCCAGCCAGGTTTCAACTGCCAGTTTTTCTTCGGTCGTACATTGGCCCAGATGATATTTCGAAATCAGTTCTTGGTTAACTTTCATGCTTATTGGAAAGAGAGGAACATTCCTTTTATAAACATGATGTATAAGTATTGTTTTCTCCTAGGTTAAAAATGGATAAAATTTGATAAATGATATAAGTTGCTGATTATGATATTGTTATTTTGTTAAGTATTTCCGTGACTTAGCGATTCGCGTAGAAACGACATGGCCTTATACAGGTGGTATTCGACAGTTTTTTCAGATATAAGAAGCCGTGAAGCAATAGTCCGGTTATTCAAACCATCGTTCTGGCTCAGGCTGTAAACCTCCTGGCAACGACTAGGAAGCCGGCCTATCAGAGTATCGAGGTTGTTGCGCAGTTCATTGTATAATACCGTATATTCTGTATTATTCTGGGCTTCGTGATAACCAGCGGGAAAACTTTCCAATAATTCTTTCCGGCGTACACTCGTACGGATGTAATCAAAAGCTTCGAGCTTGGCAGCCCTGCACAAATATGCACCAATGTCTTTTTTAAACCGGATCGTATCGCGTTTTTCCCAGATGGTAGCAAAAAGTTCCTGCGATAATTCTGCAGCAATTTCTTTGTCTTCCGTATAGTGGTAAATAATCCCAAAAACCTTTTTCCAGTAACTTTTATACAGGTGTTCGAAATTCTGCTCCGTGATGCTGTCATGGGCAAAGTTTTGATCCGGATCAGAATGGCTTCTATTTATCACCTGTTAAAAATTTGCCAAATCTAAAACATTATATGGAATCAATCTAAATAAAAAGATAAAATTATTTTTAGCTGGAAGCCAGAGGTTGGATATAAATTACCAATGATCAAACCGCAATGTTCAAAATCTGGCGATCGATTTAACAATGCAGCAATCTAACAATTTAACAATCTACGCAATTAACCCCTTGTTCTAGCGCAAGTCTTAGTGCCGATGGGCAAAGCAAAGGCCCTGACTTGTGCTTTATTAAAGTTCGGAAAGGCCTGCAGGGCAATTTATAGTTTTCAGTTGGCACTTTACAGTTTGCAATGAAAAATGGAAAGGCTATTTTAGCTAGATTCTGAAACAAGTTCAGAATGACGGATTGAGGGAAGTTTACAGTTGGCAGTTTACAGTTTGCAATGAAAACGGTAGCTTTTTTTTGGATTGTGAAACAAGTTCAGAATGACGGATTGCGAGGTATGCTCGTTTTACAGTTAACCTCCTGAGCGTAGCCGAAGGGTAAACAATTAACCGATAACCCAATAAACAAATGAACCAATGACCAATGAACTATTGAACCTCCTCTGTATATTCCACCAATAGATTAATAATGGCCGTTTTATCCTCCAGGTATTTATTGCAGAGAAAAATTCCACCCATTCCAGTTTTTGGATTGAAGAACAAAAAAGAACTTACGCCAGGATCATCACCGTCGTGCCCAATGGTGCCATTGTTATAGAGGTTCCAGAAAATACCTTTGTTGCGCTTCGCTAAGCTGATGCCTTTTGGTGGCGCCTGTGCAGAGAACTCTGGGGTAAACATGGTTTTATAAGCAGCACTTTTTAAAAGAGATTCATCGCCATTATAACCTTTAATCATTGCCATCACATATTTGCTAAGTTCGGAAGTGTTGGTCCGCAAACCACCCTCAGGATAGGTAATAAAATGGTAATAGGGAAATGGCGCATTTCGTTTATAATAAGGCTTGGCATAATTTTTTAGTGATGTATTATCCAGTTTCCATGCCGAACTGTTCATTTTGAGTGGCTTTAGAATGTATTTCGTAACAAAATCTGCATAAGGCATCCCGGCTTTGATTTCGATTAAATATGCCGCCAATGCCGAAGCAATGTTGCTATAACTCGAAGCCAGGCCTGGTGCATCCTTTCCAAAATTTTCGGGATGGTAATATTTTCCTTTTGATGACAAATAGTTATACATAAATGGTCCCAATGCACTGTCGCTAATCTCTTGACGGTAACCCAGATCCTGTAATATTTTATAAGCAGCACTATCGTAAGGGGCTAAACCGGTATCAAAATGATATACATTCGGAAAAACCGCAGGATTATCGATAATGCCCGAAGTATGGTTGCTGAGCTGGTGGATGGTAATTGTGCCACCGGGTGCATTTGGATTGGTGATTTTAAAGGGGAGGATGGTATTGATATCGGTTTCCAGATCGAAATAACCCAGTTCTATCGCTTTCATCAGGGCAACCGCAATAAAGGTTTTGCTTACCGAACCGATATTCTGTATGCTTCGATCGCTATATTTTGTGCTGTTCTCCATATTGGCATAACCAAAATCGTGCTGATAGATGATTTTATGGGCATCAACCAATACTACCGACATACCGGGCAGGCTATCTCTATCATAAAAAGCCTGTAGCGATGAGGTGAGCTGCTCTGCTTTTGTTTGGCTCCAGGTAACGTTGCTGCAGGTTAACAGCATCAAACCTATCCATATAAATTTCCGGTTTTTCATGATCATCATATTTTAATCTGCAGCAAATTTATAGATCGGTAAAGGGAGAAGATTGTATAAAATCGAAATGCCCGGATATTGGTAAAATGTAGCCATTATGATCAAAAAGCGAAGGTGTTTCGCCCATAATGCGCTGGTACGACCTGATAAAATGCGACTGATCGTAATAACCATGGCGATGGGCAAGTACACTTAAATAACCACGGGATTGGAACTGGTCAAATTCTTCCATTACTTTTCTGAACTGCAGAATCCGTTGGATCTCCTTTGCCGTAGGGCCAACGAGTGCTTTAAATTTCTGTTCGATACGGCGTTGGGTGTATCCCGATGGTAAAGCCAGGTCGGCAATGCGGTGCTGTTGCGCCTGACTGTTTTCGAGCCGGTTAAAAGCCCATTGTATCAACGAACTATCAGCGTTTTGTTGCAGGTAACTTTCCAATTTTTGGCAGAGTTCTGCAGCCACAATTTTCTGTTCTGCCTGGTTTACATTCAGTAATTTGCGGTAAAGTTTTGTATTGAGGTATGCTAAACTGATCACATTATTAACGAGATCCTTCATCGGAAAATTGGTAATAAGCGCGGGTAGCCATGGTTTTACCTGTGCCATAACGGCCCTGGTATGTGGCGATAAGCTAATGCCGATGCGTTTGGTCATCTGCCCCGCAATATAAATACCTGCCGGCAGCTCAATTGGTTTATCATCAATTTTTAAACAAACACCTTTGCCATCGATAAAAACCAGGGTACAATAACCGTTCGGGAGGGCGTATTTAACCGGTGTATAAAAAGCATGTGCAAGGTTATCAAGTGTCCAGAATTTTTGGATATAACCATTATAACGGTGTGGAACGGAAAGCTCGCTGTAGTAGGTGCTCATTTTTTATTGCTGATCGGTAAACCTGCATCGGGTTGATACTAATATCTTAATTTAAAACAGGATATCAAATCCGATCAGTTATAAATGTACTTTGTTACAGATCATGATGATTGCAGAAGGGCAGAAGGTGCTTTGCCAAACGCTTTTTTAAAGGCAAAAGAAAAATGCGAAAGGTCTTCGAAACCCACCTGCAGATAAACCTCCGTTGGTTTCTGCCTTTTCTTCTGGATCAGAAAATGTGCTTCCTGCAAACGCTTTTGGATCAGCCAGCGCCTTGGGGCATCTTTAAAAATCCTTTCAAAATCGCGTTTAAAACCCGATAAACTTCTTCCCGTAAGGTAGGCAAAACGTTCGATGCTTACATTGAACTTGAAATTCCGGTTCATAAAAGATTCGAGATCGATTTTTCCCGGATCGCTGAAATCGAAAATTACATTCAGTAGTTCCGGATTGGTTTTGAGCAGGAGCAGCACCAGTTCTTTCTTCTTCAGGAACATAAGTTCGATACTTTCCGCATCAGTGCCCTGTATATATGGACTTACCGATTGTACGTAGTTTGCAAACAGCGGATTAGGTTGCAGCGGGATAATGGCGCTGTTAATAGAAGAAATTTCTTCGTTATAAGCATATTCTTTTTGAAAGGTTTTTAAAAAATCCTGGTTTAAAAAGGTAGAAACAGTTTTAAAATCGCCACCTTCCGGACCTTTTTTAAAATACCTTGCCAAACTGTTTCGCTTCGCAAAAAAGTAATCGCCATCTTTAAAATGATATTCTTTACTGCCATCGTAAAACGAAATCGTACCCGAAACAATATGGATAAAAATATGCTCAGATATAAACTGCTCAGCCGAAATAGTAGGCTGGTAGTGGCAGGAAGAAGCCATGGTTTCGTTCATGTTGTTGTTTCGTTTTAATTGTCATTCTGAGCGCAGCGAAGAATCTTTACCCTATGGAATACTGTTAACTGCCAGTGATTCTTTAATAAAGGGTTCTGTGCCTTTACATAACAGATTCTTCATTGCATTCAGAATGACAAAATAATTTTAAAGATACTTTTTATAACTCTCTTTAATCGTATTTACATAATCCTGATCGGCCAGGTTCTGTCTGTTGGCCATACGCTGTTTAAAATCATCATTACCCACCACATACCTCAAAGTATCTTTACCATCGGTTACGGCCTCGTAAATTACATCTACAACTTCATCTGCACTGGCCAAACGCTGACCGGATAAATCAGCAAAAAGCTGCCCTACAGCGCCAATAAAATGGTTATAATCTTCAATTACCGGTTTGTCTGCAAATTTTTCGCCGCTTACTGCACTAAAGTTGGTGGTTGCGCCGCCTGGTTCTACAATTTTTACGCCGATGTTAAGGTCGGCCAATTCGAATGATAAGGATTCTGAGAAACCTTCTAAAGCAAATTTCGAAGCCGAATAAAGGGAAATTAACGGTAGAGTAAACTTGCCAGCTCCAGAGCTGATGTTAATGATCATACCCGATTTTTTAGCCCTAAAGTGCGGTAGGATAGCCCTAATGGTGTCCATTACACCAAATACATTAATGTCGAATTGCGTTCTTACCTGTTCTTCTGGCGTAGCCTCAAAAATCCCGAATTCGCCATAGCCTGCATTATTTACCAGAACATCGATACTGCCGAATTTTTCAATACCCTGTTGTATGGCCGATTGGATGGTATCTTGTTTCTGTACATCAAGTTGGGTAATAAAAATGTTTTCGTTATTGATGAGTTCCTGTTCTTTTTCAGGACTGCGCATGGTGGCAATTACGTTCCAGCCCTGCGCTGCAAAATGTTTTGCACTTGCTTTTCCGATGCCCGATGACGCACCGGTTATTAATATGGTCTTTTTCATATTTCTTTATTTTTATACCACAAAGTTGGGGATTAATGAGGTTGTCTGTTTTGTTGCACGGTCCAGAATATTTTGTTGCAAAGTCCATTTCTAGCATTGCGTCCTCCTGAACTTGTTTCAGGATCTAACACAGAACTCTTCAGTCTCCGCGCTCTTTGCGGTTAAAAATGATGTGTTTAGTTTAAGTTAATCCGATTTTAATTATTTTCGTGCTGCAAGCTTAACCAAACCATGCCATATATCCTTAACGTTCCTTTCGCTGATAAAGACGAGGCCAAAGCACTTGGTGCTTACTGGCTTACCGAAATCAAAAAATGGATTATTCCGGACCATATCGATGATATTAACCGTTTTGCAAAGTGGATCCCGGCTGGCCGTTTAGATTGTATTGTCCGCAAGCCCTATCTGTTGGCTAAAGCAACAAGGATTTGCTGGAAATGTGGACAGAAAACGCCGGTTATGGCTCCGGCAGCGGTAAATTATTATCATTTAGAGCAGCTAAATGAAGATGATCCCGATGGAGGGGAAGTTGCCTGGGTAAAAGGCGAAAATCCAACCTTGTTCAGTTATCTCCAAAGCGCAGATCTTCCGGCTATGGAACATTTCAAAAAGGCCCATCCACAGTTTAAGTATAGTTTTTCTAAAGCAATCCAGTTTTCTTATTGGGCAAATACCTGCAAACACTGCGGCATATTACAGGGCGATTTCGAACTCCATGACGAGCCCGGCGGACCGTTTTTTCCCATTGCCTACGATCCTGATGATATTAAGATTGAAGCATTTCAACTGGATTACGATTATGCGATCGAAGGTGAATACGGGGGAGAGCAGTTTGAGGAAATGGATTTCTCGGAGTTTATTAAATAAAAAACGTAAAAGCCTTTTCGATTAAAGGGTTTTAACCACAGATGCACACAGATAAACACGGATTTATCTTAATGTGCATCTTTTTTATCTCCCAATCATCGAAATAAGTAACGGTTAAATATTTGGCTTCATAATATTGCGTGTATGGCCCTTATTTACAGTATATTCTACTTATGGTTTTCCTGCAGATTTAAGATGCTAAACGCAGAAGCCCATTGACTTGGTTGTTTGGGTTATTCTGCATTAATCTGGGCAATCAGCGGGA
>NZ_DJDT01000055.1 GCF_002432345.1 Pedobacter sp. UBA5917 | reverse complement strand
CTTGCCAGCCAGATGGTTATTTTACGGGATATTAATATGATTTTTGTGCTGTTGCCTGCGGCCGGGGCTCTTGCTGCGATCTACTGCGCAGGATCTCCACGACGATCCCTAACAGTCCGGCGAAAGAGGTTTGAATGTCTTGGGATTATGAAATAATAGGTAATTGTATTCCCAGTTTATCCGACATGTAATGCTGATCCTTTAAACGATAAATGACGTTTCGAAAGCTAAAGGAGGTAGCATCCAGACGTCCCTGTTTCTTTAACTCGAACAATAATGACCTCATCCGGTATCTTTGGCTGTCGGTATTGTCAGATTTCTCCATTTCGGTATATATCCTGGTGATATCCGCGTGGTGCAATCCTTTGTTGTATATCCATAGGATGCAGAAAATTTTCTCCGATTTGTTTTTTAATCTGCTCCAGCACCTGGACATGGTGATGCGGTTCAGAGTGTCCTGACAATCATTTTCTAATTGAACGAATTCATTCGCATGTTGGGGGTGTTCCCGGAGCTGGTCAGTGTATCTGCCGATTTGCCGGGATATCGCAACTACCTCATCCGAGAGAATCTTCAGCTCGCCATGGATTTGATGCAGCCTTTCCACGATTTGTTTTTTATCATCAATTTTGCTCATTTTTGCGGTTGTAGTCTATAAAGGTTTGAATGCTGGACAAGAAAACCAGCTTATTCCTGGTTTATCAAACGGCCCTCAGGATTTAATACTTTGGCTGATACCGATGAATTTAATCCCATTTCTTGAGAATTACCTTGGGTGAGGTGGACTAAAAATCCTACCAAACAATATAGATACTGAAGATAGAGACGGTGCAGTATTTGGAAAGTTATTTACAGGTCATTAGACTGCAAGGACTTATTATCAAGCCCCTATTTACATTACAGCTTGAATTTAGAGTTAGCTAGGATTACCGCACTTTCCATCATTTTATCTGGAACCACCTTGGAAAATTTATCCAGGTTTGAATCAACATTAATTTTTACACCCAGGTTTTCTTCGAGTAACTTAATTTTTGAAGATGCTTTTTTCATATTGCAAATTTCTATTATGTGTGGCTAAGTTAATAATTTAATTACAAAACCCAATTCCGGCCTACGTACCGAGCAATGAAAACGCTTTTTTGGATGCCGTCCATTAATATATATTAACGAATTTAACTCATTAATTCGTAGCATTTGAAAATTAAAATACCCAAAATTATTTCACTATTCCAATTTCCA
Organism: Pedobacter sp. UBA5917; assembly: GCF_002432345.1. GTDB lineage: Bacteria > Bacteroidota > Bacteroidia > Sphingobacteriales > Sphingobacteriaceae > Pedobacter. Next base: position 1,286 of record NZ_DJDT01000055.1, on the reverse strand, counting down.
AAATGTCAAGTTTTTGTGTTTAATATTTTGGATATTAAGGTTCTTTATATTTCATCGAGCTGTTTTTTTAAATGAAACCTTTTGCTTTTAGATCCTGGACAATAGGCTTTAGAAGCTGCAAAAATAGCCAAAGGTGTTCGAGGCATTCTTTCGAGGGGGTACTTAAAGGCGTTTTTGCCGAAAAATGTAAGGGTTGTTCGATTTTGAGCAACCCTTTTTTTTGATATCCAGTATGTTATCCTCAAACGCTTGGTTGATATATGGTGTTCTAAACTTGCCATTCAAATAACACATTTTATCTTTGAACACCGCACGGATAATAGCGTGCTTTTGATAAACGTTACGCTTCTCATAAATTCCGGATAGATTTTTCAACTCTGGCTGCACGAGAGTAAGTCGCCCATTATCGAGCGGATCAAAAGACTCGATAAACTCGGTTATATCCGCGGTTCTGTTGCCCTGCTCGATTATGGACTGTTAAGAGACTGCATGATGGCCTACGTCCACATGCGCCTGCTGGATCATTCGGCAGCAGCGCTGGAGGAATTCCAATCTGTTGTAGCCTCATATCCGGAGGTATTGGAGTACTGCCATACCACAGGCCAAACATTCGACTGCAGTGCCGTTCTAAAACGGAAAGGAGAATAACAGGATTTTAATTTCGTTTGTTGTTTTTTACCTGGACCTGACCCGGTTTTGAATACATCCATAAGCCTGCAGTGTGTTACCGCATATTGGCAGCCGTGATCCTGTTATGTAATATCGGTTATTTTTTTTGTATTATTGTATTTACAAAGTTGTTGATTTTTGTCAAATTAATGTATTAGCATAAGGGCGTAGGGTCAGGATTGTGTTAACTTTGTTCTACTTGAATTGATCGTCTATTCGATACATGTAAGTAGGTGCCTGAATGTGATGACTTGGGCAAAGGAAAGGGTGGGCATTTTAAATGTTTGCCCTTTCCTTATAATCAGGTGAAGTAGTTTAGTAACCGCAAATGGCCAGCCGCCTTCAATGCTATTTGCCTCTTAAAAATAACAAACCGGATATACTTAAAAGCTTGTTGCAGCTTTGCATGGAAATTTATGGTCTAAAACCCATAAAATTTTTAACTTGGCATATCCTGTGGCCCATTTATACACGCAGGCCGGAGGGCTTTGCTGGACCTAAGGAGAATATCGCATTAAATATGTTTGAAGCATTAAAAAATAAACTGAAGCTCAGTGAGGACAGGTACCTGGCCTTGTCGGACCATATCCACCAAATCGAGATACCCGCGAAAACCG
>NZ_DJDT01000346.1 GCF_002432345.1 Pedobacter sp. UBA5917 | reverse complement strand
TGAACTTGTTTCAGGATCCATCCAGAGAAAATAACCTCCAATTTTTGTTCTTGCGCGAAAGACCCTGAAACAAGTTCAGAGTCATGTCCAGTAGGAGCAATCTACCGCTTAAATGGTTATCAAAACTTTGACAATCTTACAGGCATAATGGAAAAAGATTGTCAAACTAAGTTCAGTAAAAAACTTCGTCATCTCGACCGAAGCATCGCGGAGTGGGGAGATCTATCTTGGAAAGACAATGGTAACTATTTTACACAAAAAAAGCCTGCAAGATTTAACTTGCAGGCTAGCTGATTAATATAGGTAGATTAATTCAACGTTAGTTCAATCACCGGAACCTCGAAATCCGGTTTTTTCTTAGGTAATTTTAAGACCAGTGTATTGCCGGTTGATTTTTCGGTATCGATCTGTACTTCCGAATTATCATGTAAGAACTGGGCATATTTTGTTTTGTCTTTATAACCCTCTAAGGTAATAGAACCGGTATTCGGGTATTCGAACAGGTGCACATAAAGTTTCTTTGCGTCTTTATTATAAGTGAGCCTGATGTTTTCGGATGTTTTAAATTCTGCAGGCGCGAAAGTACAGTGATAAATAGATTTAGAATTGGCGTGCATCCAAAGGGCTAAACTATCCAGGGCGGTGTTGGCGCGGTTATCAAATTCGCCGCGTGCCGTTGGGCCAACATTCAATAATAAATTACCTCCATTGGCTACAGAGGTGATCAATAGATCCAATAATTTCCGGTTAGTTTTCCAGGTGTTTTCATCACGGTGGTAGCCCCACGATCCGGAAAAGGTTTGGCAGGTTTCCCATACTTTGCCGCGGTATTTTTCGAGTTCTTTCGGACCAACCTGTTCTGGGGTTTCAAAATCAGTGCCGTCTTCGTAATCGTTCAGGTCAAGGCGGTTATCTACAATAATGCCAGGTTGTAATTTTCGGATCTGTTTTAGCAATTCTACCGATCCCCAATCGTTACGGCCTTTTCCATGTTTGCCCGGATAAGAGAAATCGGCCCAAAGGATATCGATCTTACCATATTTGGTAAGCAGTTCTGTAACCTGGTTGTAAAGGTATTTACGGTATTTGGCCATATCCCTGTTTTTGTTCAATGCGGCGTAAGCTTCGTCAGTTTCGGGCTGTGGCCTTAAAGGATGGTATTGGTCTACAGGGAAATCGGGATGGTGCCAATCGATCAGTGAATAATAAAAGCCAACTTTTATACCTTCGGCACGGAAAGCATCCAGAAATTCTTTTACCAGATCTCTCTTTGCCTGTGTATTGGTAGCTTTATAATCGGTGTACTTACTATCGAATAAGGTAAAACCTTCGTGGTGTTTGGTGGTTAATACCGCATATTTCATGCCTGCAGCTTTTGCTTCTTTTGCCCATTGTTTCGGGTTAAAAAGATCGGGATTAAACTGATCGAAATATTTCTGGTAATTTTCGTTGGTAATGCGCTCAACATTTCTTACCCATTCGTGGCGCGCAGGTAAAGCATAAAGCCCCCAGTGGATAAACATCCCGAAACGGGCATCTGTCCACCATTCCATGCGTTTTGTTTTTTGTGCTGCGGTTTCGTTACCGAGTCGTTTTTGTGCAAAACCCTGAAAAGTTAAACACAACATCAGCAGTGCCGATAAAATTAGTTTTCTCATTTGTGGTTATTTTGGTTAGGATAAAGTGCTAATTTAGTGAGCTATGTGCTTCGAAAATGTTGGGATATGAGCAAAATATTAAGTTAAATTGGTTTTAGAATATTGCCGGTGATTTGAGCTTATAAAAACTTTGACATCGAAATTTTTGTTAAATGGATGATAACAAAATTTTAACCTGATAAAGCTGAGGCCATGAAAACTCAAAAAATACCAGCCAAACAAAAACGTCAACCAGGGATAGAAGCGAAAATGGATCCCAAACCCGAAGTAATCAAAAAAGATTATAAAGGGGCGGGAAAACTGAATGGAAAAGTGGCATTGATTACCGGCGGGGATAGTGGGATTGGCCGTTCTGTAGCGGTACATTTTGCTAGGGAAGGAGCAGATATAGCGATTGTGTACTTAGATGAGGATATTGATGCAAAAGAAACCCAAAAAATGGTTGAAGCTGAAGGAAAAAAGTGTTTATTGATTAAAGGTGATGTAAAAAAACCTACATTTTGCAAAAAGGCAGTAGAATCAACAGTTAAAAAGTTCGGAAAAATCAATGTTCTGGTTAATAATGCAGGGATGCAGGTTCCGCAGAAAGATCCAAAGGCAATTGACAACAAGCAGCTGGAAGATACTTTTCGCACCAATATATTTGGTTATTTTTACTTTGCGCATGAAGTTTTAGCGTATTTTAATCCTGGCGATAGCATTATCAATACCACTTCTGTAACCGCATACCGTTCGTCGCCCAACCTCATCGATTATTCATCAACCAAGGGAGCAATTACCTCTTTTACGCGTTCACTGGCCACAAATCTGGCTAAAACAGGTATCCGTGTAAATGCAGTAGCTCCAGGACCGGTATGGACCCCCTTAATCGTATCTACTTTTGATGAAAAAAAGATTAAATCATTCGGATCCGAAACTGCAATGGAAAGAGCTGGGCAACCTTCCGAATTGGGACCTGCCTATGTTTTCCTGGCTTCTGATGATGCATCCTTTATTACCGGACAGGTAATACATGTAAATGGTGGCGAAGTGGTAAATGGTTAATGTTTACCTTTAACCTAAATATAACGCGATGAGATCAGATGAACCAAAAGATTGGCGGTTTAAACTGCACGAGCTAATTTATGAATCGAATACTCCGGCAGGCAAAGCTTTTGATGTTGGCTTGTTGATTGCTATTTTTTCGAGTATTATTGTGGTAATGCTCGATAGTGTAGAGAGTATCCACTTAAAATACGGTAAGCTTTTCAATATAACTGAGTGGATTTTTGCTGCCTTATTTACGGTCGAATATATTTTAAGATTGGTGAGCATCCGTAAACCGATAAAATATGTGTTCAGTCCACTGGGGATTATCGATCTGGTGGCCTTATTGCCATCTTATTTAAGTATCTTTTTTATAGGCGCACAATCGCTTTTGGTTTTCAGGGCTTTAAGGTTGCTGCGGGTTTTCAGGATTTTTAAACTCGGACATTTTTTAACGGAAATAAATTTTTTGACCACAGCCTTAAAAAACAGCGTTCGTAAAATCAGCATATTCCTGTTAACGGTTTTAACCATTACGGTAATTCTTGGCTCTATTATGTATCTGGTAGAAAAACGTGAAAATGGTTTCTCTAATATCCCCGAAAGTATTTATTGGGCCATTGTAACCATAACAACGGTGGGCTATGGCGATATTTCGCCCATTACACCGTTAGGCAAATTCGTGGCTTCGGTGGTGATGCTGATCGGTTATGCCATTATTGCCGTACCCACCGGAATTATTACCCATGATATTGCGGTTGCTACACGGCAGAAAAAAGAATTACCCGAATCATGCCCAAGCTGCAGCAGGGAAGGGCATGATAGTGATGCTTTGTTCTGTAAATATTGCGGATCATCATTATTTAGATAAAAAATGCCAGGCTGATCATCAACCTGGCAAATCTTAATTTAATTTTTATAACATCTCGCTATCGTCTTCATCATAAGCATTGGGGTCTTTGTCTAACTCCTCAATGTCCGATTCATTGTAATCGTCGGTTTCTTCTTCGTTATCATCTTCTTCATCCCCGGGGCCTTCAATTTCTTCATTCAATCGAGTACCTTCTCCATCGGCAAACTGCACTTCGTTTTCGATATATTCATCATTTTCTGATACTGAAGAAGCGTGTCCTTCAGCTGCATTTCCATTCGAACGGTCGATCTGAAACTGTTCGATATTCTGGATTTCTTCTTCTGGTTGATTGTTTTCTAAATTTTCCATGATATGTCCTTTTTATAAATTAAACAGGTTGAGAACAGGTTAAGTTTAGTAGAAGTCCAGAATCTTAACACCCCAAAGTTGTTAAAACATTCATCTATAAAAATGTTGCCAATTCAGGAACAGTTTTTAACTTTAAATAACTAAAACGATTTATGTATTTCGTTTAACACACAAAAAAACCTAATCAAGTATGAAAAAACCATTATCATTATTCATTTTATTGCTGTTGTGCACGGTAAAGCTCTTTAGTGCACCCATAGAACTGTTGTCGCCCGATAAGCGCATCAAAGTATCTGTAAATATTAAAGACAGGATTGGTTATTCGGTTAGCTTTAATGGCGATCCTTTTTTGACCAATTCGTATCTTCAGTTGAATCTCAGTCAGACCAAACTCGGCGCCAATGCCAAATTGATCAAAAAGACATTATCGACAGTCAATACCAGCTCAAATCCGGTAATTCCACTTAAAAATAGTACGGTAATAAATCACTATAACCTGCTGCGGCTTGATTTTAAAGGCGATTTCAGTGTCGAGTTCCGTGCCTATAACGATGGGATTGCCTACCGTTTCATCACCGATAAAAAAGATTCGGTTACGGTAAACAGCGAAGATGTCCATCTTAATTTTAACGATGATGTTAAAACAGCTTATTTAGAAACCGGTGGTTTTAAAACCTCTTACGAAATTCTTTACCGCCAGAACGAACTCGGCAAAGTAGATAAAAATAAAATGAGTGTTTTGCCGATCTTATTTAATACGGGCAAGTATAAAGCCTTATTATCGGAAGCTGATCTTTATGATTATCCCTGTTTATTTGTAAAGGCCGTTGATGATAAAACCGTTGACGCTGTTTTTCCGAAAGTGCCTTTGGCATTTGGAGAGGATGGCGACAGGAGCAAGAAAATTCTGAAAGAAGCCGATTATATTGCCAAAACAACCGGAAAAAGATCTTTCCCATGGCGTTTTTTGGTGATTACCGATAAAGATACCCAGTTGGCGGCCAACCAAATGGTGTATAAATTAAGCACGCCAAACCAGTTGCAGGATACCAAATGGATAAAGCCCGGTCAGGTTACCTGGGAATGGTGGCATAATGCCTATGTTTATGGTGTTGATTTTAAATCGGGCTATAACCAGGATACCTATAAATATTATATCGATTTTGCTTCAAAATTTGGTATTCCCTATATCATCATGGACGAAGGCTGGGCAAAAACGACCTTAAATCCTTTTGAGCCTAATCCTACCATCAACCTTAACGAACTGATTGCCTATGGTAAGCAGAAAAATGTAAAGATTGTGCTGTGGTTTACCTGGCTGGCAGTAGAAAATAACTTCAATATTTTCGAAACGCTCGAAAAATGGGGCATTGCCGGTGTAAAAATCGATTTTATGGATAGGAGCGACCAGTGGATGGTAAACTATTATACACGTGTGGCAAAAGAGGCCGCCAAACACCATATTTTAGTCGATTTTCATGGCGCATTTAAACCGGCCGGATTGGAAGTTGCTTATCCGAATGTGCTTTCTTACGAGGGGGTGATCGGAATGGAACAGAATATCGGTGGCGGATTGGCTACGCCGAACAATAATTTATTTTTGCCTTTTCTCCGCAATGCGGTTGGGCCTATGGATTATACGCCAGGGGCAATGCGCTCTGCACACAAACAGGATTATAAACCAAGCTGGGTAAATACCATGAGCATTGGTACAAGGGCACATCAATTGGCCATGTATATCGTGTTCGAAAGCGGTTTTCAGATGCTGGCAGATAATCCATTCAATTATTTACGTGAGCCTGAAACTACCTCTTTTATTACCAGTGTGCCGGTAACCTGGGATGAAACCAGAATTTTGGATGCAAGTGTGGGCGAATATATTATTACAGCCAAGCGTAAAGGTGAAAAATGGTTTATCGGTGCAATGGGCAATGATCAAAAACATGATCTTAAAATTGAAACCGGTTTCTTAAAAACCAATACCAATTATCAGATTACCTTAATTAAAGATGGTATTAACGCCGATTTTCAGGCCATGGATTTTAAACGTATTGTAAAACCGATTAAAGCCGGTGAAACGATCGATATCAATATGGTAAAAGACGGTGGTTTTGTTGCGGTAATTGAACCTCTTAAATAAAGGTGTAAGGTTTAGGGCATAAGGCTTAAGGTTGAGATTATTGCACAACTTTATTCCTAATGTAAGATAGTTTGAAAAGGGGAGCGTCCTAGCAGGAATCGCTTCCCTTTTTCTTGTGAAAACATAGCTGCTATGCTAAAGGATAGCGCTATCCTTTGGTATAGTGATAGCTTTTTGATACTTCGTATCCATAATTTTGCTGGGCACAAAAAGGCAAAAAAAACATGAAAATATTACATCTTATATCAAGCCCAAGGGGCGGAGCATCTTTCAGTATCAAACTGGGAAATGCCATAGTGGAAAAATTACAGGCTGCAAATCCAGGCAGCACTTTAACCACGCATAATCTGGTCGAAACTCCATTTCCACATTTGGAAGAGGTACACATCAACTCTTTCTTTACGCCGGAAGAAAGCCATACACCAGAATTTGCAGAAGCGATAAAAAACTCTAACAGCGCCATTGCCGAACTTAATGATGCAGATGTGATCGTTATCGGTGCGCCGATGTACAACTTCGGGATCCACTCTTCATTAAAAGCATGGATCGATCATATCGCACGTGCCGGTAAAACATTTAGCTACTCTGAAAAAGGTCCGGAAGGTTTGATCAAAAACAAAAAAGTTTATATCGCCATTTCATCTGGCGGCGTGTATTCGGATGGACCAATGAAAGCCTATGATTTTACCGAATCTTATTTAAGATCTGTATTGGGCTTTCTGGGCATGACTGATATTACCGTTTACAGGGCAGAGGGTTTAAACGTGCCTGATCTTAAAGATATAGCTTTAGATAAAGCAATCGAAAGTATAGCTTTTTAGGTTAACTAGTTCATTAGTCATTAGTTCATTGGTAATTGGTTGATTGCGCAAATCGACTAAAGACTTTGGACTAATGACTTTGGACTAAACTAAGCTGCTAAATACTTCTCAACCCTGCTTGCAAAATCATTCAGATCAAAGGGTTTATTGATGAAATCCTCCGCATCACATTTTGCTTTAACCGCATTTAAGTGGTTATTTGCCGACATCATCATTACAGGAATATTGTGTGTTTTGATGTTTCGCTTTAAAGTGTTGCAGATATCCAGTCCATTTCCATCGGGCAGCATAATGTCTAAAATTACCATGTCCGGTACCTGTTTATTCATCTGAAGCCAAAAATCGTTGGTATTCTTACAGGTTCTTACTTCGTAAAGTTCTTCGATCAATAGGAATTCGATAATCTCCCTGATATTTGGGTTATCTTCCACTACATAGATGCACTTTTTCATAAGCTCTACTTTTATAATATTAATAACGGGGCTCTTTATCAGATGTTTAAAGTAGTTATGCACAATGTTGTAGTTATTAACCTCCAAGAATTTCATACCATGCTTTTATATCATTTTTAATTTTACTAAAAAAAAATATGTTAATTGTTTTATTTGCTAATATTTTTAGTATATTTGTTTTGAAGATACCATAACATGTTTAGTGATAAGAGCAGGATAAGCTAACATGTTAAATATGATTATTTTAAACAAAAGGCTATTTGCCGCGTTTGTTGGCTAATATATTTTTTCTATGACCGTTACAGTTTTACCGATATTCGAAACCGATTTCAGACCGGATGCTTCATTGGGCAAAATTATGAATGAAAGATTGCGGATTGCTGCGGCAGATCTGCAGGATATTCACCTACAACATTTAAATGCTATCGGGCAGCGCAGCGATGATGTGGTGGTTTATGTAAGTTATAACCCAAAATATAAAATCAGGTGGCGCGTGGTTAACGATGTTCCCGAAGAGGTTGAAGGCTTTGTAACCCAGATTTGTGGCAATTTAGGTTACATTCAATGGAAAACAGCTGCTATTAATGTTTTTAAGGGGGTTGAGTAGTTAACTTGCAAAGTCCTTTTTGTTGGCGGTAGCCCTACCCATGCTGTCATTTCGAGTTTGAATTTATTACATCAAGATCAATTTTAATGACGGAATAGTTAATGCTTACACCGTCAAAAAGCACCGTCATTTCGAGCGGAGTGCAACGCAGTCGAGAACCACGCAGTGCTCAGCAAAGCTAAATCTGTCTAGAGATAGATCTCTCCACTCCACTGCGTTTCGGTCGAGATGACGATCGTTATATGGTAAGCTATTATTAAGATGCTGATTCCGATGTTAAAATCAGAACAGTATGATAATCGCTATTTAAATTGCAGGTAGAGATTTTCTTAAATCAAAAATCCGCCGCCCAATAAATCATTTCCTTCGTAAAATACAGCTGATTGGCCTGGTGCAATTGCCGAAACATTATGATCGAACACCACACGCATTTTATCTTTCTCCTGAACAATTGTACTTAACATACCCGCATCTTTATAACGGATTTTTGTAATTACATCATTCATTGGTTCTTCAATGCTCGCATATTTAACCAGGTTTAAGTTGCGCACCATGGCTTCTTTACGTTCCAGTTCATCAGCTCTGCCTAAAACCACCGTATTGCTTTCTGGCAGGATCTGGGTTACGAACATCGGCTCGCCGAATGCTACGCCCAAACCTTTACGTTGCCCGATGGTGTAAAAAGGATACCCTTTATGCTGTCCAACGACCATTCCATTGCTTAAAATGAAATTTCCACCAGCAACTCTTTCTTCTAAATCTTCTACTTTATGTTTTAAGAAAGCCCTGTAATCATTATCTGGTACGAAACAGATTTCGTAGCTCTCCGATTTTTTTGCAAGTTCTTCCTGTCCCATATCCAAAGCCATTTGTCTGATCTCCGATTTGGCAAAACTGCCCAGCGGGAATTTGGTACGTGAAAGATTTTCTTGCGAAACGCCCCACAGTACATAAGACTGGTCTTTGTTTTCGTCTTTTCCTTTCGAAATTACGTAACGGCCGCTATCTTGTTGACGGATGTTGGCATAATGCCCGGTGGCAATAAATTCGCAATCCAGTTTATTGGCACGTTTTAAAAGTGCTTCCCATTTAATGTGCGTATTGCACAAAACACATGGGTTTGGCGTTCTTCCGGCCAGATATTCATCAACAAAATTATCGATTACATAGTCACCAAATTCATCGCGTATATCCAAAATATAATGCGGAAAACCATAGTTTACCGCAAGGGTACGTGCATCGTTAATGCTATCCAGCGAGCAACAGCCGGTTTCCTTACTGCTACCGCCAGAGCTGGCATAATCCCAGGTCTTCATGGTTAAGCCAATTACCTCATAACCCTGCTCATGCAACATTACAGCCGCTACCGAACTATCAACCCCGCCACTCATGGCAACCAGAATTCTACCGTGTTTACTCATCTTAAAAATATAAGGTTGCAAAAATAAGGTTTATTTAGCTGAAATTATTTAAAGGAAGTCAGTTACTTGTAAAAAGCGGTTGCCAAATTGCTTGGATTTACGACTTTGGTGCACTAAGGCAGCTTATGTGGTCAATATTTTAGGACTAAACCTCGCAGGATTTTAAAACCTGCAAGGTTTGATACCCACATAAATTGTATCTTCAGAAATCCAGAATGTATTTTTTGTTTTACTTAAACGTTTTAGTCTGGTGTTTTATGCATATTTGAAGATAAATTTATACCTTAGAATTTTCAACAAAACAAGCTAATTTTAAAAAGATATGATCAAAAAAGTTATCCTGCCTTGTCTTTTGCTTTCATCGATGATGGCATCGGCACAGCAGAACCTGGTGCAGTATGTAAAACCCATTATCGGCACCTCAAAAATGGGGCATACTTATCCTGGTGCAACCGTTCCTTTCGGCGCGGTGCAGTTAAGCCCCGAAACGGATACTTTATCTTACGAAGTAAACGGTAAATATAATGGCGATGTGTATAAATATTGCGCAGGCTACAAATACGAGGATAAAACCATCACCGGTTTTAGTCACACACATTTTAGCGGTACAGGCCACTCTGATCTGGGCGATTTCCTGATCATGCCAACACAGGGCAAACTGCAGTTAAATCCGGGGGTAGCTTCAAATCCTAAGGGTGGTTACCGTTCAGCCTATTCGCATGCTAACGAGGTTGCAGAAGCAGGTTACTACAAAGTAAAACTGGATGATGATAACATTACCGCTGAACTAACTTCAACAACAAGGGTAGGAATGCATCAATATACTTTCCCTAAATCGGATCAATCGCACATCATTCTCGATTTAATGGCAGGTATCTACAATTACGAAGATAAAACCGTTTGGACTTACGTTCGTGTGGTAAATGATACTTTGGTTACCGGTTACCGCCAAACCTACGGCTGGGCCCGCACCAGGACTGTTTATTTTGCAATGAGTTTTTCTAAACCTTTTAAAAGCTACGGACGTAAAAGCTATGATGCAAAGCAGGCTTACAGAGGTTTCTGGGGTAAATTTAACCAGGATCAGAACTTTCCTGAAATTGCAGGTAAAAAATTAAAAATGTTCTTCGATTTTGATACGCAGGAAGGAGAGAAGATCAAAATTAAATTTGCTTTATCGCCGGTTAGTCAGGAAAATGCATTAGAGAATATGCGGGCAGAAATTTCGGGCTGGGATTTCGAGAAAGTAAAAGCGCAGGCGCAGGCCACCTGGAATAAGGAGTTGAATAAAATCCAGGTAACTACTTCTAACGATAATAAAATAAACTTTTATACCGCTTTGTATCATGCCTATATCAACCCAACAACCTATACCGATGTTAACGGAGAGTACAAAGGTTTAGATCAGGGTATTCATAAAGCAGATGGTTTTACCAATTACACCACTTTTTCACTTTGGGATACTTACCGTGCTTTACATCCGTTCTTCAATATTACACAACCGGCACGCAGTAATGATATGGTGAAATCGATGTTGGCGCATTATGATCAGAGCAGTTTGCACATGTTGCCAATCTGGTCGCACTATGCCAACGATAACTGGTGTATGAGTGGTTACCACAGTGTTTCGGTTATTTCTGATGCGATTATCAAAGGTACTTACACTGGCGATCCGAATAAAGCATTGGATGCCTGTATCGCAACGGCTAAACACCGCGATTACGAAGGCATCGGCTATTATATGGATAAAGGTTACATTCCTGCAGAAAAATCGGGCATTTCTGTATCCAATAACTTAGAATATTCTTACGATGACTGGTCTATTGCGCAATTGGCCAAGAAATTAAACCGTATGGATGTTTATGATGAATTTATTAAACGTTCTAACAACTGGAGAAACAACTATGATAGTGCTTCGGGTTTTATGCGTCCGAAACTGGCAGATGAAACTTTTAAAAAGCAATTTGATCCGAAAGATACAGAAGGACAGGGTTTTATTGAAGGAAACAGCTGGAATTATAGTTTCTTCGTTCCACAGGATCCGGCTTCGCTGATCGAAGTGATGGGCGGCAAAAAGAAATTTGCAACACGCTTAGATACCCTGTTTACCATGCATTTACCTGATGAGTTTTTTGCACATACCGAAGATATCACCCGCGAAGGTATTATCGGTGGTTATGTTCATGGAAACGAACCGGCACACCACATTGTATATTTTTACAACTGGACCGATCAGCCTTGGAAAACACAGGCACAGGTTCGCCACATTTTAAATATGCAGTACAAACCTACAGCTGATGGTTTGGGCGGAAACGATGATTGCGGACAAATGAGTGCCTGGTACATGTTTTCTTCTTTAGGATTTTATCCGGTGGCACCAGGTTCTGATGTATATTCATTAGGTAGCCCTTTGATTAACAATGCCGTAATCAATCTGGAAAATGGCAAAACTTTCACTGTTGAAGCCATTAAACAAAGCGATAAAAATGTATATGTAGAAAAAGTTTTATTGAACGGAAAAGAAATTACCGATCATAAAATCAAACATGCAGATATCACCAACGGTGGAAAGCTTACTTTTTACATGAGCTCAAAACCTAAAAAATAATTTTTCTCATCCCTGTACAAATTAAACCGTCGGCTATTTTTAGTCGACGTTTTTTTTTTATCTTCCGAATGTCGTCATTTCGAATTTAATACATAAAAGTCAAATATTATTGACAGAGAAATTAACTTAAATAATTCTTAAAAGTTACCGTCATTTTGAGCGCAGTGAAACATAGCCGAGAAATCTGTCTCGAGATAGATCTCTCCGTTCCGCTGCGCTTCAGTCGAGATGACGATCTTTTTAGAGAGTCTTTTTTTAAAAAACACACACCAATTCTTTAAAGTAAAATAACCAAACTACCTGCAACAATCAGTCCGCCACCAATTAATGTTTTTGTTTCAATCGGTTCTTTTAAAATCAAAAAGGCTAATCCCATTGCAATGGCTACGCTTAATTTATCGATAGGGGCAACTTTAGAAACACTGCCCGTTTCGAGCGCTTTAAAATAGAAAATCCACGATAAACCCGTTGCCAAGCCTGATAGACCTAAAAATATCAGGTTGTTTTTACTCAAAGTTTTAAGCTCTGCAATTTCTCCACTAGCTAAAACAATGCCCCATGCAATAAACAAGATCACAACGGTTCTTATGGCCGTTGCTATATTTCCATTAACACCTTTTAATCCCACTTTAGCTAAAATGGCCGTTGCAGCAGCAAACAGGGCAGAGAGTATGGCATAAAATTTCCACATAAATACTTGCTTAATTTTTATTTATAAATGCGTTAATGGTAAATAAACTATACAATTCTGTAGATAATCTGTTTTAATGGAAACTTTTAATTAAAATAAATTTTGATTTCTAAATTATCTATCGTAATATTGCGATATAAAATTATGGGACTTACCAGAACAGAAATCTTCACCGAAGAACAAAACCATATGGCGGCATTGCTAAAAGCAATGGCACATCCTGCACGTATTGCCATTCTTCAGCGTATTCTTAAATCAAATACCTGCATCTGTGGCGATCTGGTTGAAGAACTGGGGTTGGCACAGGCAACCATTTCGCAACATTTAAAAGAGCTTAAAAATGCGGGTATCATACAGGGAACCATCGAAGGCGTAAGCATTTGTTATTGCATCGAACCCAAAACATGGAAATTACTTCAAAATCAACTGGGCAATTTCTTTGCCTCTTATAAAGGCGAACAAAACTGCTGTTAAAATTTTTTATCCAAATCAATCGTTAAATTGCAATATTATGATTAATGAATTTTCAACCAAATGGAACAGCTTTAAAGCTGAACTTCAACAACATCCGGAGCTGATTTTACAATTTCAATATGCCCAAAATAAATGGGTAAAGGCCAATTACCACATCACCGAAATTAAACAGGCACCGATTACTTCGGTTGACTGCGGTGGTGTGATGAATTCCTGGACAGAAATTATTGTGCAGCTATGGGAACCAACCGAAGCGGAGGAGGGCAGGGCTATGCAGGTGAAAAAGGCATTATCCATTATTGACCTGGTAGAAAGCAAAATCGCTTTAAATACCAAGGGAATTGTGAAAATTGAATTCGGTAATTCAGAATTTGATACCAGGCAAATGTATCCCGGCGAGTTTAAAATCGATGGCGATAACCTGGTTATAAATTTAACACCAGATGCCACGCAATGCAAAGCCATTGATCGTGGTGGAAGTTGTGGAACTTCAGAAACCAGTGAAGAATGTTGTCCACCCGCTCAACCCGAAAAAAGTAAGGTAGCATTGGTTAATCTGGCTACAAATCAAAATAGTTGTAGCCCGGAAAGTGGCTGTTGTTAAAAATAAAATTATTAAAATGAAAAATGTATTGGTGCTTTGCACCGGAAATAGCTGCAGAAGTCAGCTGGCAGAAGGTTACTTAAGATATTTTGCCCAAAATAATGCAAAAATTTATAGTGCCGGGATTGAGGTTCATGGTGTTAACCCAAGGGCAATACAAATAATGGCAGAGGATGGGATCGATATTTCGAGTCAAACATCGAACAATATTGAGGAGTATTTCGATGTTCCTTTCGATTATGTGATTACGGTTTGCGATCATGCAAAAGAGAGTTGCCCTTATTTCCCAACAAAAGCTATAAAATTACACCACAACTTTCCCGATCCGGCAAAAGCAATTGGAACCGAGGCCGAAATTATGGCCCAGTTCAGAAGTACAAGAGAATTGATAAAAGACTATATGGAAAATTTTGTAACTGAAAATTTAAAAGGTTAATGTCGGCGATTGTTTGTGCACCGGCTGCTAAACCTAAAAAACTAAGCTTTTTAGATCGCTATTTAACCCTTTGGATTTTTTTATTCATGCTATTAGGAGTGGGGTTGGGATCTTTATTCCCTTCTTCCGCTGCATGGATCAATTCATTCTCCAGCGGAAGTACCAATATCCCCTTGGCCATCGGGCTGATCCTGATGATGTATCCACCCCTGGCAAAGGTTGATTACCGGAAAATAGGTGGGGTATTTAAAAATATCAGCGTATTGAGTGCTTCGCTCGTTCTAAATTGGATAATCGGGCCGCTATTGATGTTTTTTCTGGCAATTATCTTTTTACGTGATTACCCTGAGTACATGGTAGGCTTAATGATGATCGGTTTGGCGCGGTGCATTGCCATGGTGGTGGTTTGGAATGACCTTGCTGATGGTAACAGCGAATATGCAGCAGGTTTAATTGCCCTGAATAGCATTTTTCAGGTATTGTTTTACAGCCTTTTCGCCTATCTTTTTATTACGGTTTTGCTTCCGGTATTCGGGTTAAAGGGATTAACGATAGATATTTCGATTGCGGAAATTGCAAAAAGTGTTTCGATTTATCTTGGGATTCCTTTTTTGCTGGGTATTTTAAGTCAGCAACTACTGATGAAATGGAAAGGTGAAGAATGGTTCCGTTTAACTTTTATTCCGATGGTTTCGCCTATAACCTTAATTGCCCTGTTATTTACCATTGTGGTAATGTTTAGTTTAAAAGGATCATTAATTGTTCAGATTCCGATGGATGTATTACGGATTGCCCTGCCTTTGGTAATCTATTTTACTGTAATGTTTGTGATCAGTTTTTTTACAGGCAGGCATTTTGGAGCCGATTATAGCAAAAGTACTGCTATTGCTTTTACAGCTACAGGCAATAATTTTGAACTGGCAATTGCCGTGGCCATTGGTGTATTTGGGATCCATTCAGGGCAGGCTTTTGCCGGTGTAATCGGTCCGCTGGTTGAGGTACCTACATTAATTGCACTGGTTAAGCTGGCGCAATGGTTTAGGAAGAGATATTTTAAAGTGTAGGATAAATAAGAAAGGTCGTCATTGCGAGGAGGTACGACGAAGCAATCTTTCCTGCCAGTGATTCTTACAAAAAAGATTGCTTCGTCAGCTGAAAAAGCCTTCTCGCAATGACGGCCATCTTAGATATTATGCCCCAACCTCTTCAAAATTGGTTGCTGTTGCCAAAAACTTCCAGTTGGCCATATCCCTTTGCACATCGGCAATTTTTGCATCTGCTACCTGGTAAGCATCAGGACCCAGGAATAAGTGAAGCGGCGGGTTTTCGCTTTTCGAAGCTTCGATAATTACTTCAACTGCTTTGGCCGGATCGCCTGGCTGTTGGTTATTGATATCGTTTTGGTGTGCAGCCTGCGATTCGCGTACTTCTTTATATGCATCAATTGGTGTGCTTGGAACAGCTAACGAACCTTCGGTAAGAAATGCAGTTCTGAAATAACCAGGCTCAACAACAGTTGCTTTTATGCCCAATGATTTTACTTCTGCAGCCAACGATTCGGTAAAACCAACTACTGCAAATTTTGTAGCACAGTAAATACCAAATCCAGGGAAGTTACCGGAAAAACCACCAATAGAAGAGATATTGAAAATATGACCTGATTGTTGTTTCCTCAATTGTGGGAGCACTTTTCTGATCACGTTTAACGATCCGAAAACATTAACATCGAAATTTTCTCGAGATTCTTTGTCGCTTAATTCTTCCAGTGCACCAACCATACCATAACCGGCATTGTTAACTACTACATCAATCTGTCCGAATTTGCTGATGGTTTGACTAACTGCAGCTTCTACACTGCTTTCGTTGATTAAATCAACGCTTAGCGGTAAAAAGTTTTCGTGTTCGCCAACCGCTTTAATTAAATCGTTTAAATTTCTTGATGTTGCGGCAACGTTAAGGCCGTTGTTTAATAATGTTTTTACTAAGGTTAGTCCTAAACCTTTGGACGCACCTGTTACAAACCAAACTTTTTGATTTTCCATGATATTGTTTTTTTAGAATGAAATGAATTGATGAAGTTGGATTATAAAACTGGTTTCTCTAAAATTTGTCATGTTGAGCCTGTCGAAACGCCTCAGACAGTTTTATCGCAGGTCCTTCGACAAGCTCAGGATGACAATTCTATATTTATAATACAACCTCTTTTTGATTGCTAATTCGCTATTAGCGTTTCATCAGTTGCGAAATCCGTCGAAATCGTGATGGCTTTCCAGCTGTTAAACTCTTTCGCCAGGCATTCTATTTTGGCAGAAGCCCTTTGAAAAGCATCGTTGCCCAGTAGTAAGTGAACCGGTGGATGTGGCATGCTTGCCAGAGAGATCATAGCGGCAGCCGCTTTTTCAGGATCTCCTATCTGTTGACCATCCATTTTTAAATATTTGCTGTGTATTGCCCTTACTTCTTCATATTCTGCAATTGGATTGGCAGCCAATATTAACGAATCGGCGGTCAAAAAGCTTGTTCTGAAAGCTCCAGGAGCAACAACTGTTACTTTTACGCCGAATTCTTTAAGGTCTTCGGCCGATACTTCCGATAATGCAATAACGGCCGATTTTGCTGCAGCATAAACCGCCCAGCCAGTTGCACCGGCAATGCCTGCAATTGATGCAATATTGATGATATGACCGGAACGTTGCGCCCGTAAATAAGGTGAAGCTTTTCTGATTACATTTAATGTTCCGAAAACATTTACATCAAAACTATTGCGTGTTTCGGCATCGGTTAATTCTTCGATGCTGCCCCCGATGCCGTAGCCAGCATTATTGATCACCACATCAATTCTTTCGAATTTTGCAATGGTCGCTTTAATTGCATCCTCCACACTTTTTTCGTCGGCCAGGTTAACGGCCAGTGGAAGGAATTTTCCCGTATCAGCATTTACGGCTTTTTTAAGTTCATCAATATTTCTTGAAGTGGCCGCTACAGATTGACCCGCTTTCAATAATTGATTTACCAAACTTAATCCTAAGCCTTTTGAAGCACCGGTAATAAACCAAACTTTTTTCATGCCCATAATTTTATTCTTTTTCTTGATACAAAATTACAGCAGGAACAGCTATATCATATTACGCGAATCAAACTGATGATTACGAAATTCAAACAATTCGATAGGAAGTAGGGGTGTAGTTGGTCTGTTTTTTGAAAAAGTTGTTAAAATGGGTCGGCTCCTCGAAGCCCAAACAATAACCTATTTCCGATATATTCCAGTCGGTATGTTTCAGTAAAGCTTTGGCTTCGGTCAATAAACGTTCGGTAATGTAGTTTGTGGTGGTTTTTCCGGTGGTTTCCTTAATGGCCCTGTTCAGGTGGTTTACATGTACCGAAAGTTGTGCAGCATAATCTTTGGCCGAACGCATGGTCAATCTTTGTGTAGTAGTTTCGATCGGGAACTGACGCTCCAGCAACTCTGTAAACACCGAAGTAATCCTCGTATTGGCATCGGTATGTTTAAATAAAGCTTCTGATGGCTGCGTTTTTAAAGCAAAATGGGTTACTTCGGTAATATAATTCCGCAAGAGGTCATATTTATAAACGTAATCGGTATTGATTTCCTCAAACATTTTGGCAAAAATGCCTGCTACCTGTGCATCCTGACTTTCATTTAAAAAGTAAGCAGGATTTCCACCAGGTACAAACATGGGCAGATCGCCAATATTTCCACGTATTTTTTCCTTGAAAAAAGCTTCTGTAAAAATGCAGAAATAACCGGTTATATCACTTTGTTTTCCACTGGCCAGCTCCCAGGTGTAGGGAACCAGGGGATTAAAAAATA
>NZ_DJDT01000321.1 GCF_002432345.1 Pedobacter sp. UBA5917 | reverse complement strand
AAGGTATTCCGCGCGGATATTATCTTCGGTAATGATCGAGGTGCTGATGAAGGCATCTTCAAATGCGATCAGGCGGTGCACCTGGTCAGGCCTGATAAACATCACCGAAGGTGCCCGGATACAATAGGTCTGGAAATCAATTTCAATCTGTGTACTGCCTCTCTCCTGGATAATAAAAGTGTAGCCGCCATCACGGTGCGAGCGTTCCACTTCCTCAAAACCGGGTGCCCCGTCAAAAGCTTCCCTCATCACCATGATTCCCCGGTATGTCCCTTCCGGCAGAATATTTACAGGTATGTTTTTGTTTTTTGTTCCCATTACAGATCGATAGTTCCCAGAAAAGTTTCCCATCAATGGATAAGCAAACGCATAGCAACATCTCATGCATAATGGCCTATAACCCCATAATAACTTTACCATTTCCAGTGATGATGCCAGAACTGCCCCACGTGGGTGATACGCTGCTTCTGATATTCCTTTACAAGTGTACAATTTATAGTCTGCCGGAAAAAGACATCAACTGTTTTTTTTTGTTCACCGGGCCATCGTCCTCCAACTGTTTTTCCCTTAAAGAATATTGACCGGGACAAACTTCCAGGGTTTTTGCTTCTTTCTAAAAAAATACCGCAGGTTTATCAGCTAAAAAAATCCGATTACCCACAGGTCGGATCAATGAAAACTGGCCGCCATTAACCAGGACGGCCAATTTCCAGCCCGGTTTTACTTCACCACCGTAGCTTCCAGTTCCACATTCAGCGTTTCAAAAAGCCCTACTACCTGCATCAACGTTATGGCCGACTTAACCCCATGCCTTGCCATAAATGCCTGGAGCAGGTCAAAACATTTATCCATAAATTCATCCGATGATGTTGAATATATGGTAAGCCTTACAATATTACCGCACCCATATCCCGCCTCAGCGATAACCGTTTCCAGGTTTTCAATGGCAAGCGCAAGCTGGGAACGCATATCTGCCGTACTGGACCTGCCATCCGGA
The DNA here is from genome assembly GCF_002432345.1 of Pedobacter sp. UBA5917. Classification (GTDB taxonomy): domain Bacteria; phylum Bacteroidota; class Bacteroidia; order Sphingobacteriales; family Sphingobacteriaceae; genus Pedobacter. The sequence continues at coordinate 27,416 of NZ_DJDT01000321.1, read as the reverse complement.
TGCACTGCAGCCTGTCCGGCTACATAAAGCGTACCTTCTACATTTTTTACCTCTACTGCCTGCACATAACTTCTCCCATCCTGCCATGTCCAGGGATTGATTTCTCTTTTTATCATGATCTTATTTTTTATGGGGCAAAATTGATAAGACCATGGAATTATTTTTGTGACGCCGATCACATTTTAATTCTTCAGCGCTGTCGCGGACTGCGCCACAAACGGCTTAAGGTTTCCCGTGATACACCCAGATAAGCGGCAAGCATCGCCTTGGGAACCCGTTGCATCAAAGCAGGCTGCTTTTTTAATAAGAGTTCATACCTTTCCCGTGGTGTGGCAGCCAAGAACGATAATATACGTTCCATCGATGCCACATGGCCACGGTTAGCCTTCTCCAGAAAGAAATGTTCCATCTTCTGCACTTTGGCACAGATTATCCGAAAGTCCTCGAGACTCAGCGAGTAAGCCTGCGTATCTTCCATGCACTGCAGGTTTAAGGTGGCCGTTCCTCCCATAAACCATGCAGGATAATCGGTTTCCCACCAGTCTTCCATTGCAAATGAAATAATGTGTTCCCTTAGATCCGCATTATGGTACACCAGTTTGGTCAGCCCTGAAATAATCAGGTATGCGTTTCGGACAGGATTGCCCTTTTCAATCATAAAGCTTCCCTTCTGGAAGTTCCGGATCGTAAAATGGCTTCTTACAAAGCTATACTCCTCGTCGCTCAGCTCAACAAGTTTCTCAATATGTGCCCGTAACATTTCTTTCATATATCCATAAATATTGATTAATTTCCCACCTTACGGTGGAACTTTATTTCAAATATACCGGATATCGGTAATATTACCCCTGGATATGCCTAGGTCTTTGAAATGCTTTCCACGCCTTAAAGAAAAGGGCCCACGGGATAACCAAAAACTGTACAGCAGTTCATTTTACTTACCGATCTCTATACCGATCTTCCCATAAAAATCCCTGTCCCCTTGCTTAAATTCCAGCAGGCTGTGTGCTTGGGCTATTTCCGGTAAAGCAAAAACCCTGTTCAGCACAGGCTTAAGTTTTCCCGATTCGATGAGCTTTGTCAGCTCGTCGAGCTTATTCCGGTTCTGCCTGGTGAACACAAAATGGTAAGTGGCATTTTTCCCCCAGGCGTGGATGAGGTTCTGCGGTTTTTCGATATCGACCAGGCTCACCACCTGCCCCATCTGCGCAAGGATAACCGCACTGTCCGAAAGCGTATTACCACCCAGGGTATCGATCACAACGTCCACACCTTTACCTGCCGTCAACTTTAAGATAGCTGCTGTATAATCTTCCTTTTCATAATCAATGGTATAATCTGCACCCAGACTTTTCAAAAATTCGTGATGTACCTTCCTGGCCGTACTATAAACAATGGCCCCCATCGCCCTGGCCATCTGAATGGTATAAACCCCGACCCCGCCTGCACCACCATGCACCAAAACACTCTGGTTGATCTTGAGCTGTGCCCTGGAATACAGCATTTCCCATGCAGTCCCTGCCGCCAGTGGAAAGGTAGCCGCCTCCAGGTGGCTTACATTCCAAGGCTTGATACCGATGATGGATTCGTTTGCACAATGGTATTCTGCATAACTTCCCTGTCCATTGAAAATTTCAGGGGTATAATAGACCTCATCACCGATCTTAAAATTTATGACCCCTTCCCCTAACTCCACGATCACCCCGGAGATATCATGCCCTGTAACCACCGGAAGTTTCACCTCATTTTGATAATCACCCCTGCGCACCTGGTAATCCAGCGGATTGACCGAGCTCGCCATCACTTTCACCAGTACCTCACCAAATCCAGGCCTTGGAAGCGGAACATCCAATATCTCAAAATTTTCAACCGGGCCAAAGCCCTTCAACACTGCTGCTTTCATACTACATTTAGTTATTTAGGTAAATTCCTAATTTATTATTTAAAAAAAATTTATAGTTTATCTTTGATCAACTCCGCCAACTGCTGTATCGACTCTTCATTACGCTTATAATAAGTCCACTGGTCTTTTCTTGTTGCCACCAGGATATCAGCTGCCGCCATGTTCTTAAGGTAAACAGATACCGTCGGTACGGACATGCCCGCTTTTTTGGAGATGTCAGAAACACATACCCCCAATGCCGGGTCATAATCACTCAGCTCCTCTGCGGGAAAATAAGCAAAGGGATCTTTCAACCAGGCAAGGATATCCAGACGGGTCTGGTTGGACAATGATTTGATGATTTCAAGTAGTTTCATAGGACAAACTTAGGTATTTACCTAAATACCTACACGCAGGATTTCCAAATTTACGCTTCGATGATAAAGGGAAAGCACAAAATACATTGATATCTGCTTTCGATGATATTTCCAGTCTGTACAATTTTATAAAAATGGCAATTTCAGAACAGAGAAGGCTAAAGGTTATTTGTATTGAACTTCTTTTAAGTAATATTTCGTTCAAAAGAAGCAAGAACAATGTTAGAACAATTATTAAAGCGAAGTTATAGTGTCTGGCGGCGTAATCAGGCGAATTATAGAGGTATTTATTATTAAAAATATGGAGAAAAAGATCAGAATTATTAACAATTCATGTACAATCAACTTAATTCTCCGCCTTGTTAAGGCCGAAAGAGATCTTATATTTATCATCTTATTAAGCGAATAACTTTAAGGGCAATATTTAATAACACCTAATTCCATAAGAAATCCCAGGTCTGTTCTGCAAAAGCAATACGTTTATCTAATTGAATAGTTAAAAGAGAGAAATCCTAAAAAACCGACAATTCAGTGAGCTTTAACAATCTTTCTTATAAGACTTACCTAAATTTAACATAACCTTTGCCACAACTATAATTGCAATAATTGTCACGAACAATGTTATAAAAACTGTCCATAATGTGGGATCGTACTTAAATCCAAAAACGAAAATTGCGGTATGATTGATCAAACTACTAACTTCTACGATAGAGTGACCTACACCAAGCATTGCAACTAGCAATGGAACAAATAGTTTAATAAATCCTTTAAAAAATTCGGAAACAAAATTCATTTTTTTATCTGTTTTATATTCATCAACAATCAATATTAATCCCTGGCGAAGGCTATATGAACCAGGAATTAGCGCATTAAAAAAAATCGTAGCCTCAATTAGCGTAATTCAGCTCATAAAAAATCTGTCACTTCCCTGCTTTAACTTTGCGAAATTCTTTTATCGCAAACATTATAGAAATGATTTTCCTCAACTAGAAACTAAAAAGATTGTATGCAGAAGTAAAATTTGAGCGCTTTTTTTCATTTTAAATTAATTTGAGAAGCCAACAACCAAAGTTGTAGTGGCTAATGCATTTTTATACTTGGTATATTCTAAATTAAGCTTAAATAAAAGAATGGAAATGGACAAAATTGCCTAAATGATGGATAATAGAAAACAAAAGAAGAATGTTTTGTTTGATATGTAAAGAATTATCTAATCCCCTGTTGATTGATAAAAACGATTAAAATGCCGCTAAACAAAAAAAGCAGCTCTTTTCAGAACTGCTTTTAAAACTCGGGGTCAATCGCAGTCCTTAATAAAAATCAATTTGTGGATGAATTAATAGAACTAGGCCGATTTTCAAAAATTTTGGAGAGCAAATAAATCCAATATTGGAGATGCATTAGAAGGGCTATGCAGTGACCTTTGATTTTTCTATTTGCAGGCACAACCTGACTTGGGGAAGAATCAGTTTCCTTGAGATACGAACCTGTAGATCAACGGTGGTGCATAGTCATTTTAACCTAAAAACAATTGCAGGCCTTATTTTTTGATCTTACGAGTTAAAATCGTTAATTTATATTTATAAGAACTATACGCTTGAATATCCCTACATATTTATATAAATACCGCGGCGGCGAAGAATCTATCTTTGAAAGAGACCTTTTCTCCCTTGTAGACAGTTATTACTGGGCTGCCGCAATTCCAACGCTTAATGATCCTTTGGAGGCGACGATCAATACAGAAGAATATTCTAGCGATCTTGGAAATTTTGAGCAGGTGCTTAACAGCTCAATGGGTAAAAAGATTAATGTTTCGGAGATTGGAAACGCGACGAAAAAACTTTTGGATAAGGTTCTAACCACTGGAGTTTTTTCGCTAAGCAAGAATAATGATGATGAATTGCTATGGTCGCATTATGCCGCCGCCCATCATGGCTTCTGCGTAGGTTATAACATGCATTATCTCAAACGAAATCTGGATTCTACTTTTTACAATTTGATTGAGGTTAGCTATCAGGATACTCCGCCTGAAATGAACCTGATGCAGCAAATGCTTTCCCGGGATAGGAATAATTCTTTGCAACAGCTAATTGGAACTAAATCGACTAGATGGATTAATGAACAGGAGATCAGGGTTGTTTGTGATGAGCCGGGCAGACAAGAACATGATTTTAGGGCTATCGGTCAGATTTATTTCGGTTTGAGGATGTCTGATGAGCACAAAGAGCGAGTAATGTCGGCTTTGAAAGGCCGTGGTATTCAATATTTCCAGATGGAGATGGCTAAAGGCGCATATAAGTTTATTGCAAATCCTGTTGGTGATGTTTACGCTGATGCACCAAAATATCTCTATAAGCTGGCTCCCGTTATGGAAGATGCTATTATGGAATCTAGCATTCAACCCAGGTTTAGCCATATGGCTGCATATCTAAAAAAGGCGGTTGAGGTCGCCCGCAGGGAACCTTATTGTGCCGAAGTAGTCATGGTTGATTTTAGTTATGCATGCCCGGATGATGCGCCTTATATCTTTGCACACTGTAACCGGACGGATAATCTTATGAGGAATTTTGAATATACTTTAGACGAAATTGATGAACGGTTCTCTAAATTCACCGACTTGGAATAATCTCGAAATAGAAAGACCATGAATGAAACTATCATCAATCTGATTGAAAACGAAAGTGAAAACACTAAACTGGATTTTAAGCTGGAACAGTATCCAGTCGAAAAAGGCAATTTAAAAAAGGGTGAATTTTTAAAGGATATGTCTGCATTTGCCAACCTCACTAGCGCGGACGATAAATTTATCATTATAGGGGTTATAGAAAAAAATGGTATTGCAGCTGATTTTAAGCCTATTGATCAATTAAACGATCAAGCTTCCTATCAGCAATTTTTAAATGAATATATAGAACCCGAGATAAATTTCGAGTATAAGGAGATTGAGCATCAGGGAAATCGTTTGGCCTACTTCAGGCTGTTTAACAATCCTAGCAGGCCATATTTATTTAAAAAAGATTATAACGATGCCCAGCAGAAAGGAAACCAATATAGAGCAGGTACAGGATTTGTCAGATCAGGAACTTCAACACGGGGATTAAAAAGGGAAGATTTTGAAAAAATTTATGCAGAACGTTTAAGTACAAAAGATCGCAGTAGCGAAATTGATTTTGACATAACTGTTGGCGGATTCCAATTCTCAGAGCTGCGAAGCACAATGTATAGGCATGTAAAAGTTGACCTAAAAAACCTATCAAATACATCTATCGATCTGGATATTGAGGCCAAAGTTTACAACAACAAAGGTGTCGTTGCCCGCTGCACGCAGGATATCGAACGTAAAATCTTCGATGATAACCGAGATAGAAGTGGTTTAATGTATACACCTTACGTGGACAAAGTGTTTCCCCCGCAAGTGTTCATGTATATGAATGTGGACTTTACAGATCACCGCGACTATTCTACTTATGAAATTACATCCAAAAAAGGTACCCATACGGCTGTCCGAGTAAAACAGAAAGGAAAAGAAGTCAATATTTTTAATGATCAAATTGCTTTGGTTTTTTCAAGGCCAGCCGAGGTCAAAATCGAACTTATAGTGCGCAGCAATGATTTCCCTAATGGACCGAAAACCTTTTGCTACATTCTTTCGGAAGAAGATACGATGGATCTTTTAGATCCGCGGGACCTGTAATATGAATTCTATTTACTCTTTTTTAGCTCTTTTAATTTGATTCTCAAATCCTTTATCATTTGCAAAATATATAAGTGTAGCAAACGAGACATTATTGGTATTACCACCCTTCCTTCTATTATAGCAATATCTTAAAAGATTTCTGCTAGCCATTAAATCAAACCTAACGCCATCCATTTCACTTAACTGAAGAAAATATTTTTCACCGACATCATAGCTAAAAGTATAGGAAATTGCCAGTGCAACTCTTACCCATTCGTCGTAGCTTGAAGTTATAGAGAGGTGTTTTTTTGTCAAATAATTAATTATTTTCTTTATTATCTGTCGATCCTTCGCTTTATTCAAGCCTTCAGTAGCAAATGCATTTTTCAATAGCAAAGTTTCTTTTTCCAAAACGCCCTTCACTTTAACATCTGATGGTTCTTCCAAGCTCAACGTCTCATTATACTGTTCTGCTATTGGATTATAGTATATATCTTCATCCCAAGAAGAAAAGCAAAGTCGGGAGACATCACTACCACTTTTGTCCAGTTCAATATTGTATTGTTCCAAAAAATATACCCTGATGGAATCAAATGTGGCTCTATGAGCCTCCAATGTATTTTCAGTTGTGAATAACGCTTTATATCCTGCTCCGGAAGGTGATTTCCAAAGAGATAACAGGTGAGGATCATTACAAAGAATTTCTTTCACTGCAGTTAATCTATCCTGAGAGATATTATCGATATCAAGTATCAGCAACTGATTATAGTACTTGATATCAGAAGCCTTATGGCCACCATCGAAAATACCGCAAAAGGTAACACAGGGGAGCTTTTCTTTTAATGATGAATAAAGATTCTTATCTCCTGTAGCTAAAGCAGACCTGCATTCCAAAACTTTGTCGCGATAGACACCATTTTTTATCTCTCTCAATTCTTGGAAGAGTGGTATTGCTATAGCATTTTTTGACTTTGTAGTTTTGAACTTCGAAATATTTATCTCTTTAAGTACCTGCATCTCTGTAAAAATAATATATTTGTTTCAAGCGTAGCTAAGGGTGCTTAGGCATCATATTTATCAGGGTTGACAATTTTGTCTAGGGAAATTTACCGATAAAATCCAATAGCCTATACGGTCCTGATGTTGTTGGCTCATTCGTGTATTTGTTTTCGAACATGCACCAATCTGTATCAATGTAAATAACTCCGGCTACGCTTACTTTAACCAAACCTCTCATCGAAATGGAAGTTTATTTTTCCGAAGAAAACGTCATCAAACTCCTGTGTAAATATAGGGCTAATGCAGCAAATAAAAGGCATGAGTCCCACATGATGAGAAACATTAGCCTACATCCGTCAACCAACAGGATTAATATAACGGATAAGCTTACCTCGTTTAAGTTTCTTCAGAGTATTTTTCCTACGAGACGAAATTGGCCGAAACTTAAACAATCTGAAAGGAAGATATGTAGAGACGCAATAAGTACGAACAAAAGAAGACTTTACAAAAGCTACGAGTTAACAAAACTGAATATTGGCACGGGAAAAACAGAAGCTCCAACATGGTATAATAATCTGATCTCATTCGTTAACAAGTTGCGCAAAGATGTACTTTCCGGGGATTTAAATAGCATTGAAATTGGAGTCCCTAATATTAAGGGACTGAAAAAGGAAGAAAAAAACAATAAAATCATTTATCGGCCTATTGCGTTATACGATTTTTCCAGTAAAATAATCTGCTCAATTACAGCCCGTTATTTAACCCATTATTTCGACAGCATTTTTCATGGTTGCTCGTATGCCTTTAGAGGGAAAAATAGCTTAAATCAAATACCTAACCACCATGACTGTATTGATGCTATCGCCAAATACAGAAATCAGAACAAAAATCTCTGGGTGGCAGAATGTGACATACAAAAATTCTTTGACACTGTTCAGCATGACCATTTACTTGATATTTTTAAGAAACTCATACAGGAAATTCAAGACAAAACCTTGAAAGCGATAGACCCAAGAGCAATAGTTGTTTTTGAAAAGTTTCTCGGTTCATTCTGTTTTCAAGAAAATGTCATACCCTTAAATCATAACGACAAATATTTTACAACAAACAACCTTCCTAAAGGAGAATTTGGCTGGGTAGAAGAAGAATTAAACACAAAATTTGGAACCGATTATTGCAAAAAATTCAGAATTGGAGTACCCCAAGGGAATGCAATATCTTGCTTTGTCTCAAATTTGATATTGCATGAAGTTGATAAGGCTGTACTTGAGGTAACTCCAGTACCGTTCTATATTAGGTATTGTGATGATATGATACTAATGCATGAAAATCAGGAAGCATGTTCCATGGCTCTCGGCGTGTATATGGATGAAATAAAAAAAAGGTTCCTGCTTTTCCATGACCCTCTTGATGTTACAAATTATAGAGAAAAGGAAAATGGCAAGGCATTTTGGAAAGTCAAATCTAAGCGGCCATTCTTTTGGGGCGATAAACATGTTGATGAAAGAAATGTACCTTGGGTTTCTTTTGTAGGATACCAGATGAATTTTCACGGCAACCTAAGGGTTAGGAAATCTACTATCAAAAAAGAGGTTAAAAAGCAAATTTCGGAAACCGAAAAAGTTCTGAAGGCCCTTGGAAAATTTAATCGCAGATTAACTATTAAAAATGAAAATGCAAGACTGCCTTCAAAACATATTTCATTTCGGCTACTGCAGAAACTGATATCTATGTCAGTTGGACGGGTTAAAATACACACACATAAAAATCCGAGTCAGCAAGGGCTATGCTGGACTAACGGTTTTAAAATGCTTGACCATAATAGAATTACCAGCCAACAACTTAGGTATTTAGATAAAAGGCGGCGCATGCAATTATATCGTGTAAATACAGAAATAAAGAAAATCACCAAACAATCCAATGTAAGCCTTTATCCAGAGCATCTAAAATCGATATTCTTTGGCTCAGCATTCGCATATTATAATTTTTTGAAACATAAGTAATTTGCGAACAGATAACATAATATTTTTACTTAAAATTCCTTCCAATATTGAAAGCCGCTTTTGGAACTTTTTTTTTGGTCTGCGCTCTTTTATCATGAGCAGAATATGGTTACTTTTTTTATCCCGTTGCACAATGTCCGATCGTTGGCGAAACAAGATCAGTGTTGAAGCGATTGAAAAAACAGGATATATGGAGAATTATCTAAATACCCCAGAAAATCAGCAAGTTCAGTTTGTTCGATTGCTTTCTTTATTTCGTCCTCTTTATCTTTATCTGTTTTTTTAGCAACTCTCCGTTCCAAACAATCAGCCCCGTCCTTCATGAATACCGGCTTTCGCATTTTCACTATTTTCTGAGCTGAAGATCAAGTCTAACGGGATATCAAGGTAACTTCTATTGTTGTTCAAGAGCTTGCAGATAAAGCTCCGCAATGGCCAGCAGAGAATCCCTGTAATTATCATCAAAATCAAAATGCATTAAATTATTTACATTAACGGAGGGCTGGCCAAATTGCAGCAGGCCATGCTGATAATTTGTTTGAAGTTTTAGTCTTTATTGTTAAAGTAAAGCCTAATTTTTAACCCCTACTATAACTTAGGCAGGATAAGAATGAAACCTGAGTTGGTGAATATATAAAATATCATAGCATCCTAAACATCTTGGTATTAAAACTTTAAATCGAACAGTTACTGATCTTTCACATCAACCTCATGCCATTGTTACTAGGCTGAGTTATTTTTCTAGGAAAATAACTCAGCCTATTCTTGACCATCCTCTTCCGCTTTATTAAGCCCGGATTTAAACTCCATTTCTACATACTCCTTAAAATCAACTGAACTAAGTTTACCTAAAAGCTCGAGATATTCCTGTTTCATCTGCATATCAAGATGCGGATTTTCTAATACAACTCTAGCAAGCTCCAAAGGATCTTTAAACATATCCAATACCTGGGCATGAATAGAAACCCTCGTCTTTTCCCGGATATCGCGCTGAATACTAAATTTTAAAAACTCCGCAGGATCCTTGCTTGTGACATATACCTTCATCCTTTCCACCAAAGCAGGCTCAAACCTCCAACCCTTAGCACGCCCCACCAGCGAATCATAACTGAAATATTCCCTTGCCCCATAAAAGATCCATAAAACATCTTCATTAAGACCGTGACTGCTTTCGGCATAATTACTGAAATAGGATAGCTGATGGACAGCAAGCTCCTCATTGGAAAGCACAAAGCTTCCGTCCTTTTCTTTTAAATGAAAAATCAATTCATTCTCAAAAAGATAAGGCGCTATGGCAACAGAAAATAGACTATCAATAAAGTCTTTATATCCCGATGGATTTCTCTTATAAAATTTATCAGTGATCGAATTATGGTAATTAGAAATCTTACCAAGCAGAGATTCATAGTTAAACCTGAACATGCCTTCTTTATCGACAAATGTCCGTCCAAAGACAAAGATCCAGCGGATCATCTGTTCGAACTCCATTTTATTTCTAAAACCTTCCTCTTGCAGCAACCTGATCATCAACTGCTTATGCAGGTTATGGCTCGCGCAGTATTGCATAAAAGCAACCATATTCTCCGGGCTTTTGGCCGCCTGGTATTCATTGTCCGAAAGATCGGTCTGCGAGAGGCGGTAGCGGAAGTAAATCTCAAAATAAAGTGGGTAGGATATCGAATTTTTCGCATCCCGGCGACTATACCTGCTTCCATTAAATAAGGTTTGAAAAAGTGCATCCACCAGTTCAATATCGTCCCCGGACAGCTTCCCCATTCCCTGCAGATATTCCCGGAATACCGTTATTCCTTCGGTGCGATCTTTAAAACTTTTCTCCTTCGCCATACGCAAAGAAAAACGTTGCTGATGGCTGGCCATAAGCGGCTGCTCGTATAAAAAGCGGTCATGGTGGGTATAGATCAGATCATATATTTCCGGGAAACGGAACTTAATCAGTTCCAAAAGCAAGAGACATTGAAAATCAACCTCTTTGCCTATTAATTGATAGGCAATTTTAAACGTATTCAGAAATCTGACAACATCCCTACCCTGACGGAGTACGTCGCCATAAGCTCGACCATAAATATCCTTGAAACCAAATGGAATCATTTCTTTCTCAAACACAGCATAGTGTTCTTCTCCAAGAATTACTTTCAGCCCATTACTAAGGGAAAAAAGTAAATCATCTGCTTCGCGTTTAGGAAGGGGGATTTCCAGCTGGAAAATCTTATCCAGGTTATCCTCGGCCGAACCATTAAGAGACTCAATTCCGCGCTTTACATAGCTCTTATCATAGCCAACCAAATACACAACATTTGAAAAATCAGCCGTGTTACGGATTAACTTGAGTACTTCAATAATTTCCGCCGGGTAAAGCCTGTCCAGATCATCAATGGTAACAACCACCTTTCTGCCTGTGCCCCCCAGCATTTTATTAATCTGCCGATACTCACCAGAGCTCTGCACCCCACCTTGGCTCCTAAAAAACCCAAGCCAGTTGAATAGTGAAAGAGATCTGGTATCAAAACCGGCAAGCCTGCGCCCGTAACTATAAATCAGTGAAGATATTTTCAGATCCACGCTGGCAATATGAGATGCTAAAAGATCAAAAAACTCTTTTCGGATCATCTGTGGATCCGAAGCGCTCCACGGATCAAAGAGAACTTGAATCACATCTTTATCTTTTAATTCAAGGTTAATCAGATTCAAAAAAGAGGTTTTTCCACTACCATAATTTCCTAGAATTCCGATGGCGAAGGATTTTTTATTCCTGGTGCCTAAAACCAGTCTTGCAATCTCAGCAGCCGCCTCTCTGCGGTGAAAATGATCTTGCTCTGTAGAACTTACCGTATTGTCTTCAATAAAACCAACTGTCGAAGGCTCCCCTTCCAAGTGCACCGCTGTCCCATGGAATAAACAGTTCGTTAAAACTGTGAGTGCAGCAAAGCCAAATAAAAGATCGAAATAACCAATAACTGGAAAAATCGTTAAGGTTTTGAATACCCAAAAATGATTCCATCTTTCCGCCAAGTAAAACACCGTAATAAAAGGCAGGCCCCGGAGCAGGAATTCCCTATTCAAATGCCTCGCCAGCCAAAAGCCGGCTGCTGCCAAGATCCCAACCAGCAGAATATCCGGATAAAAGCCACTCTCAAAATAAGAAAACATAGGACCTACCAATAAAGAATTCAGCAGATTACAGATCGGGATCCTGAAAAAAAGCAGGACTAGAAAACAGACAGCCGCAGCAAGCAGCGGAAAGCTATTGAATTTAGATTTAAACATTGAGCATCTCAAATATAACCAAAATAACCACTAATATTCTTAAGATAGAAACATTTGAACATGCAAACTTGTCCCGCCCTAACATGCAATTCATTTTGGAATAGTATAAAGTTGGGAATTTAGGAAACGCTGATCCTTCCCCAGTTTTGGTGGTTCTTAGTTTTTTAAGTATACTTGAATGCATGCAATAAAAGGCTTCGAAAACGATACGCTGAATGCAGCTATTCAGTGATCGCCAGATTACACAGCCATTTATTTTAACCCCAAAAAAATCACTTATTAACCCCGAATAGCCCTTGGAGGTCATTTAAAACTTCTTTTTTACCTATAAACAAAATTATTAACCAACAAAGATGCCGAAGAACCAATTTCGTTGAAATCTATGTCCCTGGTTGATAATTGTATTTTTTTTACAATTCGTCAGCATTCCACCCGATGCTTCTAATCTTCCCGCTATAATTATTCGATAAGTATTCTCTTATCTCCCAGGTATAATCTAAAGAGTCCATCTCTTTGATCCATTCAGATGGCAGTTCTGCTAAACGCCCATTGACCATCTGATCGTTAAGATAATCTACTAAGTCGTCAATATTTTTAAGTTTAGAGGGCATACCATAAAGGTCATCATCATAATAAATACATTTTTCCTTTTTATCCCAGTTAAATTCTTTGATTATGGCTGATAATGTATCATCTAGCATCAACTCCTCTGGGTCGTAATATTCCTCAGTGATCTGGTTAAAAAAAGCATTTAACTGCGCATCAATCCGTTCCCCACTAGTCTTTCCAGTTCTTCGTCTTCTTTTAGAGTAGATCAATTTATCCTCTTCGCTAAGAAACAAGAATAGATTATTAACGGAAACTGCTGCTTTTGATAGCTGCTCAGATATGGTTGTAATCTGAGACCTTACCTTATGTGTTTCAAGGTCATCATCAAGAAATATGACAATTCCTTTCAAAGGAAAGCGGTCTTGATAAGTATTGATTATTGATGGTATTTGGGTGATATTATTACCTCCTTCAAGAACCACAATCCGGTATGTTAGCGAAAAACCGTTCAAGCTGAATTTAATTATATTATTTGCCAAATCAACATCATGCGGTCCTTCAACAAACACAATTATCTCGTAAAATGCATCATTCTTATTATTTAATAAGTTGTGGATAGAGTCGATGTAATCTGCTTTTATTATTTTATCAGTTTTGACATACTTGAGATCAATAACGTTACTGTACTTAGCGTACAGGGTACCGGTGTCTCCCGCTTCTCTAAGTTTGTAGCGTAAAACATCCAGGAAAGTAACTTTTTCAGAAAGAATAAATCCCATATCAATACCATCAAACAGCAATATATTCGATGTCTTACCCTTTAATAATGTCTCTTCAGCATCCTTGCTAAACCCATTCATTGCGATAAAAATTCCACTGGAGGTATGAAATTTCCCCTCGACCTTTCCTCTAAATCCGAAAATTGTTGAAGCAGGTACTGGATCTTTCTCCCACTTCGCTTCAAAAAGAAATGTTTGTCCCATCCAGAAAAAAGACCCATCAACCTGTTCCCCTTTTGGTTTATAACTTGATTTGGGATCCAGATTCTCTATTTCTAGCACTTCATAAATGAGCTTTTCCAGTTCAAAACCGCGTCGCTGTGGCTTTATGGTTTTTGCAGCCATGATTTCGTCATAACGTTGCCGCACTTCTTTTTTAGTTTTTGCCATATCTATTTCTTTCAGCGATAAATTATTCCGCAATCAGATTTAATAGATCTATTGAATTATGATGTGCAAAGAGCCTCATAAATGTATTTGGTGATGGCTTCATATTCTTCCCAATATATTTCGTTTTTTTTAGCCATAACTTTCCGGCTGATGTTTCAGATTTTTTCCGTTTTATAATAAAATGTTTTATCCTTTAAACAGGAAGCAAAAGCTTTATGGTTTTTCAGCTCCTTGATCCTTACCTGATGGAGATTCTTTTTGCCATAATTCCTTCATTCTCTCGTCGTTGATCACCTGGTTTAAGGATAGTATCGCAAAATTGTACATAAAGTCCAACATTAACCTGGCTTCCTTAAGACTTACTTTTCGACCATATCGTTTGAGTATCCTTACTGCTTTTTCAGGAGTGATATTTCTTCGTTCTGGATGAATTTTAATCATTGTGCTTAGAATTAAAATTATTAACGATTATTACTGTTGAAATAAGAGTTACACAAATCTGATGCTTAATCGGCCTGAACTAATATACCCATAGATCCTGGAGCACTCTTCAACTGTTGCTCATTTCCATCTCGCTATTTGCCCCTTGTAGCCTCGACATCTGCAGCAGGCCTGCTATCTTAAAGTTAATCAGAAATATTATATTCTACCTTATCCTTTAGTCTAAACATTTCTGAAAGATGCGCAAATATTCGTTTTTGATCCATGCGATATGCCCCGCTTTTACCAATAACATATTTATCGAATCCTACCATTGATTTTACATAGTTCTGTGGGGAGCTGAATTTACGGTATCCTTCCTTTTTGCTAGCGATATGTTTATGATAACTTTCTATTAATTTCTTCAGAAAGCCTCGGTCCCGGGACATCAGCTCAATGTTTTCAACGAAGAAATCACTATGGATCATAGTCAGTGGTTGAATTTTCTTGAATTTTTTTGAGAATATTGCCAGTTCCGCTTTTGCTTTTTCTCCAACATAATCCGCTACTCCAAAAGTTGCCATCTGTGGCTCACTGAAAACGATAATCGGGTAAACATTGAGTTTTGAAGGAGCTTTCTTAAAATGCAGTAAGTTATTTTGGTCATTTATCAGATATTCAATATTCCTGACCAACTGCGGCAGTCCCTTTTTCTCCCGGAACTGTTCATCAATGTATTTCCGGAATTCACTCGGGTTTTGCTCATCAAAAACCCTATAGTTAATCGCTACTGATTTAACCTCCATAATAAAAACATCGGTCTCATTTACAATGAGAGTGAAATCCGACAGCAATTTATCATCGGATGGAATAAGCCTTACTCCTGTTCTGACTAGAGATTTCAGTACCCGATCGATCAGGAATTTTTCATAATATTTAAACCCAAAATGGGACAACAGACCATTAAAGTTTTTGACAGACAAAAGCTCTTTAATATTACTCTTGTTATGCAAAAGATAAATAAACGAACGCTCCACCAATAGAGAGAAATTATTATGGTCTAAAACGTATATCTGCCCAGTCGAGGTCCTAAAAAACGGCCTTGTAAACAAGGTTCCAATATCAAAATGCTCGTTAGCGGCAATTTTCGCATCAATAATTAGGCCCAGCGGGTCGAGAAAGACATAGTTCGGATCTTCCCTGGCAATCTGGGGGAGTAAAAGAACAGGCTGTTCCCTTTTGGCCAAGTGAACAAAAAGATGCAGGAATATGCTCATGAACTGATAGATGCTGTCAAGACCAGTGGTTTCTTTTAAACTCTTCTCTAAAAGCGGGTATTTTTCGCCAAGGCTTTCCTGTAAGAAGCGGATAAAAACCATATGCTTGATTGTTCCCGTCCTGGCATAATCCACCTCATCGAAACCACTCAAGTCCTGCATCATCATCAGCGACCACACCAATTCATGGGTATGTGGCTTCCCTTCCAGCACCACATGATTATAGTGGTGTTCATTATAAATCAAAATGAGATCCAACAACCTTTGTTCATATTCCCCTTCTGTAATATCTTCTTTAGGCTGGTTGTTTTTTAGGTTTTTAAAAAGGTCCACCAATATTTTTGAAATGACTACAGAATGCACCAGAGCAAATGGCTTTTTTCCAGATAAAAACTGCATAACCCTCTCAGCTTTTGTATTGGGAAGCTTAACTAGAATTGATTGGACAAGGATGTCATTTTTAAAATCATAACGATTCCGTTCGAGCGAATTTCGCAAGGCTACCATCGTTAATATCACCTGTTCAAGGTCGAAGGTCTCGATAAGTTTGAGTGGATCACCAGGCATAGGATACCCGGGATAAAAGATGCTATAGTTTAAAACTGGGATGGCTTCATTCATTCAATTACTTCTTTTTTGTTTAATCTGGACAAGTTTTTTTTATGGATTTAATAATTTGATTCACCTTTCAAGGGCTTCAAGGATAAGCCTGAGCTTTGTTTTTTCACTTCACAGGAATGTTCGAGAATCCATCGTTGTGCTAACCATTTTCTTATAATCTCCAGGGCTCCTGGAGCAGTTCGTCCATGATCTTCATTAATCGGGAATATTTATAACTATTGAATTTAAGCCATTAGTCTCAGAATGAATCATCTTCTAAACAACCTATGCTTTTTTTTAAAAGAAAATTAACAAAAGCGTTCGTTAAAAAATCTTTTTCTGAAGCATATCTGAATATGAGTATACGGGTATTTCTACCTTATGAAGGTAACTTGTAGGGATAATATGTTTAGTCAAAACCATGGAGTGAATCTTAAATTTTCCCTCAAGATCAAGTTTTTTCTTTACCTCTTCAAGATTTTCAGTCAGCCATACATGCCGTTTTACATGCTTGTCTATCATCCCTTTCTTATCGGCGACACCAATATAGTTCCTAATTTCAGTGTAGATATCATAGGTTGTCTTAGCTTGTGAAGTGTTCTTGCATTCTATTGAATAAATAATCTTTTTCGATTTATTAATGCATAAAATATCTACATCACCTTTATCCTCCGTTGCATTAAAAAAACCCTTCCGTTTAATTTTCACCTCAAAATCGAGCACTTCGAAGTGCGTATTGGTTTTCAACCAACTGCATATTGAATCCCTGAATTCCTTACCTTTAATATCATTTCGTTCGGCTAGCAAGCGTTGAATTCCTTTTAACGAATTGTCAACTTTAAGTGTTCCCTCCAGAAATCTAGCTAATATATTTTCTCCTGCCGTAAAAATGTGACGGGCACTTATGATAAAATTCCGTTTTCCCTCAATAGTTACAGGTATCAACGGCTTTAACATATACGAAATCGGCCTGTTAAATCGCCAAGGAAAAGCTTCGTGAACTTTATTTTTTTCAAGATTAAGCACGCCTTTGCGTTCAGCAAAGGTTAACAGATTGAAAAATGCTTCCACCTCTCTACCTGGGGCTTCAGATTTGGCTGAGAATGCAGTCCTGAGTTCATCTTCACTTAGCATAGCTACCGAAACTTTACGTTCAAATAGCTGCCAGCATAAAAAAGAACACATTCCAATTAGATTCCATACTGTAATACCCCATTCCTTTTCAAAAATTTCATCCACCCGATCATAATAAATGCTATCTCCTTTTTGCGATTTCTTCGTTTTCTTATTTCTCCTAAAATGTCCTTTGAACTCCATTTTATATTTATTGAATTCTTCTAGATACAAGTCGTCCCTGAAAGCATATAACCATCTGTCTGCTTTACCATAATCGATACCAAGCCTACCCGATGGAAGTAACCCCATCTTTGGATTCTCAATTTCGTATTTAATTGAATCTGATAGCGCTCCATAATTAATGAGTTCGATAATGTGAGCGAGCATGATATCAACTGATTCGTGGCTAGCTCGTTTATTTCCCGAAGGCATTTCACATGCTACGAATTCAATAAGTGTTCTTGTTGCCAATGATGTCGATACGGTATCGGATTCGATTTTTCCATATTCCGCAAATACATCATAGTATTCACCATAACAGGCATCAAGAGTTGGAAGAGATATCTTACGCATCTCTCTTGCTTGCAACAGATCTTCATGACGACTCATCAGGAACAACAATAAGGATATAGCTTCGTACTCAGCTATCATTTCAATCACTGTTTTAAAATGTAGCGCAACAAGGTTATTAAGAACATCTCCTTTTTCCTTGTTGCCAGTGATGATATTAGGAATTGGCTTTGCAAAGCCAAGCAACTGAATCTGACTTTGCAGTACATTCGATATATCCGCGTTCGAAATATATTTAGGACTGGAAACATCAATATCAGCGATCACTGGATCATTAAAGTCCACTTCCTTTATCAAAATCATTTTCCTTAGCCCTGGAGAAATAACTTTTTGGAGCGAGTCGGCAATTTCGCTTTGTACTTTCTGATTTTTAAGGCCAATCGCTTCACCAAGAAGTCCCAAACGATCAATGATATTTGCCATCAAAAGAAATTCTCCGTCGTTATCCGCTTGGGCAAAATAGCTGATTATATTGATGGGTATATTCAATTCTATTGTCCTTGCCTTTGCCCTAATTGTATAATCTAACATAATGCTCTTACCAGCATCTACAATTTCCCAATTGTTTTTATCATATAGCGATTCATCAATTACTAGTGTTATGACAATTGGAAGATCGCCAAAGTGAGCAAAAAAACCATCTAATACAGACTTTGATGCATGCAACCAGAATAGAATGGCATTTACATATACTTCAGCTGTCGGATGTCCTAATGAATTGCTCTGCACCCAAATTGGGCACGAATAACCAAGTAGACATTGTCTTATCTTTCCTCGGCGGTATTCTTCAGAAATATAGATGGGCAAATGTTCTTCCTTTTTTACTGAACTTAATGTTAAAAGACCATTTTCAGCAGGGTACTCAATTCCGATTTTATCAAGTTTAATTTTGGCAGCTCTGTTAACAGCGCCTTCAACCTCAAATCCAATGGTTGCAAAGTCATAGGGCGAATGATTAGGATGAAAAAAACTATGAAAATTGTCTTCGTAAAATTTGTAAATTCCCAAATGAGTATTGTAGGGTCCAAATTCAATGGCGCTTTCGCTGGCTTCTCTATCTCGTGTATACTTCCACAAGGAAAGTGCATCAAAATTCCACCTGATGGGCATAACCCGGAATTCATTCATGCTCATGCCGATCACAAGATCAAAAACATTTTCCCTAGGCATTGCCATTACCCTGCTGCCAAAGATATTGCTCCTATTAGATATCGCCACCAACAAAATCCTGAAATCAGGATTATCCTTTTTAAAGCCTTCACCGATCAGGTTAATTTTCTTCCAATATTCCTCGTTAGATTTCACTTGATCTTTTGCACGGTCAATAATACTATCAGGAGGAAAAACAAAATTAATGACCAATGAAACTTTATCGACATCAACCTGATGAAGAGACATTGCCAGCACGGTGCCGTCCCCTTCAAACTCCTCAATGTTACCAACATTAGATAGTTTTATCCATCTCATTCGTTGAGCCAATGAATCTGATTCAACTCTTGATTGTTTTGCATAAACCTGTGTAAACTCTTTCAAAAGCCCCGCATTAGTAAGCTTACGAACAATGAAATAGTTTATTGCCGCAAGCTGAGCAGAAGGCATAGCAAGAATATATTCTCCTCCAACAATAACAAAAGGGGTGTGGAACAGTGGATGTTCATCCGGATTTTCGAATTGCAATTTCTCAAACTGACCACCAAAAACAAACTGTTCAAAGGTACCTTCCCTCAAAGCTAGTTTCCTGCAGATTTCTTCCAGATCCGCTCTGGAATAGATAAACAATGATGAAAGGTTCTTGAGATCATTTGGGGACGGCACATATAGCTTATCATCAGGGCTTTCGCTAAACATCTTGCGCTCATGCCCCATTGCTTGGGCAATGGAATCATGCAGATACAACATAAAAAAAACTCCTTCAAAAATTGGATGGATTTCATTTACATATTTGGGCCTTAAAATGTTGAGGGCATCCAACTGAGCCTGAACAATCTGCTGCGCTTGAACAAAATTACCTGGATAAACTACATTATTACCATTAGCAAAAAGGATATTATCGGTAAAAAAATCTTCAGGCGGATCTTCATATATATGCTTTTCAGTTTTTAGCAGTTCGGCACGAAGCTGTGAGTAGTTAACAGTATCTTCCAGAACCACGTTAGCCCTGATAGCCTCTGTTATGATATGCTGAACCCGAATGTCTTTTCCATGATTGAGTTCTTGAAGTTGTATGACTGATAAAGTGGCTAAAAGCGCTTTTAAATCATATTTCCGAACCCAGGTGAGCATCTTGCCTTCCGTCCCCAAAAAGGCTGGTGTAAAATCACTTGTGGCATAATTCAGGTAATTATTTTCTTTATTAATACAGCATTTTTTATATTTTTTTCCGCTATTACAATAGCATAATTCATTGCGATTGATCTTTCCCGGTTTTGTCTTCATATTGAGCGTTAATGTATTGAACCAAGATTTGAAATTAAAAAATAATAAGGTTAAGTCTTGGCCTGTTGAATAATTATTCCGAATCTATCTAGTTTCTAAATATAGCAAATTAAATCCCTCAGTTTATAGAGTATACCACAGCACTAGATAAGCTTTCCAAACATCTTCAAATTAATATATGACTTTGAAAATTGGTTTAGATATTGAGAAAAGTTGCCGTTTTATATTATTTGAGACCATCAGCAAAATTTCCATTGTTATCACCAATAGCTAACAATTCAGACATATTTATTAACGCAATTTAGATATCCTTGAGCTTGAGGCAACTGGCTTTCAAGTTTCTTTTTTAACTTTAAGCAAACACTCCATAATATGAATAAACCTAAACACCAGCATTTTATTCCAAAATCATATTTAAAGAATTTCTCAGAAGAAATTAATGGTGTTAAAGTCGTTGAGGCTAAACTAAAATCGGATGGCCATGTGAAAGCTAAGCCTATAAGCATTAGAGATATTTGCGTCAATAAGAATTTATATACTTTGACACATCGTGAGGGTGAGGATAAGTATGCACTGGAAAATTACTATGCAGAAGAAATAGATAAGGTTTATCCCGAAGTATATCAATGGTTAATCAATCCCGATTTGATTAAAATAACCCCGGAACAGCGGATCAAAATCTTATTAACAACAATGAGTTTATTCTTCAGGACCCCAAAATTTTTAAATGTTAATCAACGCAGAATTAATCACATCCTCGACTATGCAGCAAAACATTTCAAGGATGAGCAGGGAAATATTAAATTCAGATTTAACGGGGCTGATCTAAGTTTTAACGTCAAGGACATTGAAGAGATGAGAACGGAGTTAAAAGCAAAAAACAAGCAGGCTTTCTTGCAAAATCACATCCAGGAATGGCATCAATTTGTAAACTTCAAAAGTAAAGCTGCTATATGCGTTTATCGGTTAACCGATGATTCAGAGCTCATTACCAGTGACAACCCAGTTATCATGCGCAGTATAGACGATCATGACTTAGTCAATCCATTTGACCCCACAAATATGATTTCACTTCCGCTGGACAACAAACATTATTTATCAATCTTTCCAAATACGGAACAAGCAATGTTGGACACCATTTACCGAACAGATAGGGACAAATGGTTTTCGCTTACCACTAATTTACAAGTAGAGAAAAGTTCGGAAGATTGGATTTTAGGAAAGATCGGTACAATAAAAAAACATCTGCAGGATCAGGAAAAGTATGGAGCTTTAACCCCGGAAAATTTTAAAGAGGTTGAAAACATGAAAAAACGGGCTGAAGATGGGAATGACCTTAACCGTTTTATGGAGCTCTTTGGCTTTCCAAGTCAACCGGTATTGGACAAGGTGCGCTGGATGATGAACAACAAAATTCATCAGAAAGATCCTGAGATTATCAAAATGGTTGTTGAACTGGCAAAGCGTGGTTATTACCTCTGACCCCAGAAGGAATTACTCTGGGTATTAGCAAAAAAATGTTCGATATAGAATATTCATACACGGCCCATAGCATTCGGCAGTAAATTTTCATTTTTCTCAGACACCTATATAACCTAAACCATACTCCAAAAAAACTAGTTAATACCCATAATAATAAAATAGGTACTATCCGCTTTTCTTACCATTAAATCCAAATGCTCTTCAAAATTAACTAAGTTTAATATTTCATCCTTCAAAAAAACAGTAAAAACTTCCAGATCTGAGTCAGCTGATACGACTACTTCTAACATTTCAGCGCTTTTCCATGTTGTAGCAATGATCTCCGAATAGGTCCCTTTGAGAATTGAGGGAAAACCGTTGCGTGTAAAAGCTTCTGAAAGCATAGAAGCTATATCCCAAATAAATGGGGTTAGCTCCACATCACCGGTATTCCACTGAAGCCCCTTGTTTTCCTCCCACCACATACTACCAACAAAATGCCCGTTCATGTGGACACTATAACACTCACCGATCGATTCAATAACAGTTTCCCTCAAACCTTCATCCGTCGGGATCTCAAAAACATACCTCTCCATATTTCAATCTGTTTATTCAGCAACAAATTGAAAACATAAAAACATTGTGAAGGTTTGGCGATAATAGATTCCAATGTCCTCGTACCGATCAAAAAAAAGCGATTCCCTCCATCCAGAAGGAACCGCTCATTAACTAAAACCTAACTATTTCTCGTCAAAAGACGAATTCTATGAAAAAACTAACGGGGAAATCACGCCCCGCGAACTATAGCCATAATGGCTTAAGTATTTTAAAATTCTTTATTCAGCCTGCAAAACCCAAAGGTTTTCCAGCATTTCCCGAACCATTGCCTTTAAATTATAACTTGGTTTCCAACCCCAGTCCCTTCTCGCTGCACTATCATCGATACTCGCCGGCCAGCTATCCGCGATGGCCTGACGAAAATCCGGCGCGTAAGACACCGAAAACTCCGGAATGAGGCTTTTTATTTCCTTTTCCAATTCCTCGGGGGTAAAACTTAGGGCGCTTAGATTATATGCTGTCCTCACCTTGATACCTTTGTAGGGTGCGTCCATCAACTGCAAAGTTGCATTAATAGCATCCTGCATGAACATCATCGGAAGAGCCGTCTGCTCGTTCAAAAAACAGGTGTAAGACTCACCCTTTATAGCATGATGAAAAATATCTACAGCATAATCCGTTGTTCCGCCACCTGGAGCACCTGTGTAGCTGATCAGCCCTGGATAGCGCAAACTGCGTACATCTAACCCGTATTTCTCAAAATAATATTTGCACCACTGCTCGCCTGCCGCTTTGCTGATACCATAAACCGTTGATGGTTCAGTTACGCCCTGCTGTGGGCAGTTTTCTTTTACAGAATCGGGGCCAAAAACAGCAATACTGCTTGGCCAGAATACCTTACTGATCTTATGCTTAACAGAGAGGTCAAGCACGCTGAGCAAACTGTTCATGTTCAGATCCCAGGCCAAGGTTGGATTACTTTCCCCTTTTGCCGATAAAACCGCAGCAAGGTGATAAATCTGTGTGATTTCTAGATCAACGATCAACGCCTCCAAGGCATCGGTATTTAAAACATCAAGCTTATAGTAGGGTGCAATCTCAGGGGATACGTTTTCGCGGTAATGGATATCCGTGGCAATCACATTATCATGCCCATTCCTTTTTCTGAGGGCAACCAACAGCTCGGTCCCGATCTGACCACAAGCGCCGATGACCAGTATTTTTGTGTTGTTCATATCTATTTTTGAGGGCAAGTGATACACTCTTACCAGCTTGCCAGATTCTTTTATTTGGTTTTTGAAGATGCAAATTTGGAGAGTATTGAAGAGAAATCCTTGCAGGTTTACTTACATCGAAAATTATCCGACAAAAATCAAAGCAAACCAAACTTAATTCTGAAGAGGGGACATTAGAGGGGCGCAACCCAAATAATGTTCAGTAAATTGCAAGCCAGAGATAAACTTATTATGTTTGCATCATCCGCTGGAGCACGCAGCCGGTGATCATTTACCTATCATTTATTGCCATATCACATTATCTAAAAGACCTGCATTATGCAAGACGATATTTTGGATAAGCTGGACTATGAAATATTGGCCCTGCTTCAGATTCAAGGAGATTTACATTATAAGGAGCTTGCTTACAAGCTGCACAAATCATCCAGCACAATTTTTGAGCGGATCACCCGCATGCGTGAGAGAGGCTTTATTGCAGGGACAATCGCGATTATCAACCGGGAAAAATTCACACAACTCATGGTTTCCTATTCACACGTAACCTTAAGGGATCACAGTAGTTCAGCACTCCAGAATTTCCAGCAGCAGGTAGCCATATTTCCACAGGTAATGGAATGCTACCATACTACTGGAGATTATGATTTCCTACTTAAAATCGTAGTCAGAAACATGCAGGAATACACGAGTTTCATTACCAAAGATCTGATGACATTGGATAATGTTCTAAAATCCCATAGTAGCTTTGTGGTAAATGAAGTGAAGCGGAATCTGAACTATCCGCTTCACTAAAAAACACCAATAATAATTTAGTTAAGGTTTAAAGCCTGATCATCCGCCTGAGCTGCTAATTGGATAACATAGCCAACCGAAAAAGAGTCGATTAAAGAAAGCGCATAGTTACGGTCTATTGGCAACATATCAGGTGTCAATACATCTTCATCAATGAATTTTTCCGCATCCCATAACGAACGGGTCAACTCGGGATTCTCAGGTTCGATACGCTCAAAGACACGCTCAAATGCCTGATTTGCTGCCGTAATGAATTCTTCACGGTCATCTTTATTTAGTGGGAGCGAAGATATTTTTGTGGTAGGCACACTTGATACACTGTCATCCTTTCCCCATTCAATTTCAATATCTTCATCTTTAGACAGTCGATAATCATCGTAATAAATGTCTTGTTCTCCTTCCAAGAAAACGTCTGTAAAGATTTGCAACTTAAATTCATCATCAAGCTTTACTTTATTTTCGGTTTCAATACGCGAGAGGTAATCAACCCAGTCCCGTACACTAACTCTATCCATGTTATCATAAAGTAAAAATGATAACTCAATTTTGGCTGGCGAAGCTTTTGAAAAGTCTGACCATTTATCCAGGCCGCATAATTTCGCAATCACATGCAGGGCATTCCCTAACTTAAAGTTTTCTTCGTTAATATTGAAGTCATCTACGAGCAAGTCGAACTTGAAAAATTTCGGATCGTAGTCGTACACGTTACGCCGCAGTTTAGGATCAAATGAAGAGGTTTGGGTTTTGAAATCTTTGTGAAGATTTTTTGCTTGGAGTTTTAAATACTCAATAGGTGTCATAATACATTCCTGTTTAGACCTACTTAACTATCCTTTGTATTTGCGTCCGTAATCTTGTTTGGATAATAAGCAGGAGGTTTGCATTATTAAACAATTAATTGGCTGAATAGATCTTTGCACGAACGAGCAAGCTTGCCAAAAAGCTTACACAATTATAGAAATAAAAATTCTTAATGTCAATACCTGAATTCAGCTTAAAATTATTTTGGATATTTTTCGAGGCATAAGACTCAACCAAATAAACCTCTCAAGAAAACCATCAAAATTCCGAAGACAAAATCCAACAATTTTATCTATACGGTAATAGGTACTAATTTTAAATAATCCAATAGGTGCAGAATGAAAATAGCCCGCAATGAAAGCGCGGTAATTCGGTTATAGTCCGTCTATTCTCGTATCCGGTGAGGCCTTAACTTAGTGCTTATTATTTTAAGTACATAATATAAATACTATGGATGCAATACTGCGCCTCAACTTCGTGAACATGATTGAAACACTTTTTTTGACCTTAAAATATATTGATATGACGATAATTGTCCTCATCATAGCCCTATTGCCAATATTTGGCTTCGCTGCATTTACCTTCAAGGGAAACATAAAACCAAATGAAAAGAAATCGATGACATTCAAGTCCTGGTTATTCAGCTTTACCATTAACCATGAAAAAGGCAAAGATCTGAATGATGAAAACACCGAAGTTTAGGTCCAAAGCTTACTTAAAATTTCGCCCAGCATGGAAAGTTGCTTTGGGAACTTCCTCGCGGGTTTGGGCTCTTTTATTGTGTGCTGGATATGGCGCGCTTTTCTCGTCCGCGCGCGAGAGGGTTAAAACCGGCAAGTCATCCTGCTCCCGTTGTACCAGCTTGCTGAGCATTTTGGTCAGGTCGAAACATTTACTTACGATCACATGCACCACTTCTCCTTCTCTTTGCAGCCTGCCTTCCACCATGAGTAGCCTGGAATGAAGGATTTCTTTCCGGTAGGTTTCAAACAGCTTTTCAAAAACCACCAGATTAGAAAAACCGGTCTCATCTTCTATGGTAATAAAACATACCCCACCGGCAGTTCCCGGACGCTGGCGCACTAAAACCACGCCGGCTACCTTGACCAATTGCCCATCGGTGGCAACAGTACTAATATGATGCGTCGAGCGGATATGCAATAAATCTAGCTGCTCACGCACAAAGCTCACCGGATGCGCTTTTAACGAAAGTCCAACAGTTGCGTAATCCTGAACCACATGTTCACCGGCACTCATTAGCGGCAGCTCCACCTGCGTTTCCAGCTTGCTTTCCGAAGGCTGGCCTTTAAAAAGCTGTTCCGGCATATCCTGCAAGGCAGAAACTTCCCATAGCGCCTTTCTGCGGTCCAGTCCAATAGAGCGGAAAGCATCCGCGTCTGCCAGCCGTTCCAGCGTGGCCAGTGACACCCCAGCATCGCGGAGCGCTGTGATGGTAAGATAGCCCTTTCCACGGTGCCCGGTCAAAACCTGCATTTCCTCTTCACGAATGCCCTTGATCTGACGGAATCCCAGCCGTAATGCATGATATTTACCGGTCATTTCTTCTAAGCGGTTATCCCACACAGAATAATTAATATCCACTTCGCGTACCTGAACGTTGTGTTTCTGCGCATCAATCACAATCTGCGCGGGCTGGTAAAAACCCATAGGCATACTGTTTAGCAAGGCTGCTGCAAAGACATCCGGATAATAACATTTTAGCCAGCAGGAAACATAAACCAATAATGCAAAACTGGCCGCATGGCTTTCAGGAAAACCATAACTCCCAAAACCTTTCAGCTGTTTAAAAATACGCCTGGCGAATTCCTCGGTATAACCCTTAGCCAGCATTCCATCAATGAGTTTCTTTTCATATTGGTTCACCAGGCCTTTAAATTTGAAGGTTGCCATGCTCCGCCTTAGCCCGTCAGCCTCAGCTGGCGTAAAACCCGCCGCAACAATCGCAATCTTCATCGCCTGTTCCTGAAAAAGCGGAACACCCAGCGTTCTGCCCAGAATTTCCTCAAGCTCAGGAGAAGGATAATCTACCGCCTCTTCGCCATTGCGTCTGCGCAGGTAAGGATGTACCATATCCCCCTGGATCGGACCAGGCCGTACGATGGCTACTTCTATTACCAGATCATAAAATTCCTTTGGGCGCAAACGCGGCAGCATTGACATCTGCGCACGGCTTTCGATCTGGAATACCCCCA
>NZ_DJDT01000080.1 GCF_002432345.1 Pedobacter sp. UBA5917 | reverse complement strand
TGGGATTGACGGGCGTTCTTCGGTAAAACCTGTTTGTAATTCAAAGCGACATAGCGTAAGGCCTTAAACAAAGCTTATAACACTACTTTTTGGATATTAACAAACCCTATTTCTGCTCAATTTCCTTTAAGCTATTCATTTTTTTATAGGCCAAGAAACCTTTAATGTCTTCAAAATGTTCGCGTACGCGTTTATTACCGAACTCGAATACTTTGTTTACCAACCCATCAAGGAAATCACGGTCGTGCGATACGAGGATCAAGGTACCATCAAAATCTTTCAGGGCATCTTTGATAATGTCTTTGGTTTTCATATCCAGGTGGTTGGTAGGCTCATCGAGGATCAGCACATTTACAGGCTCCAGCAATAGTTTGATCATCGCCAAACGGGTTTTCTCCCCGCCCGAAAGTACTTTCACTTTTTTGGTGGTATCATCACCACTGAACATAAAGGCTCCTAAAAGGTCTTTTATTTTGATTGAGCCATCACTTAGTGGAATCTGATCGATGGTTTCGAATACAGTAAGGTTTTCATCCAGTAATGCGGCCTGATTTTGGGCAAAGTAACCGATTTTGGCATTATGCCCTACCTTTAAATTTCCTTCAATATCAATCTCGCCCATAATGGCTTTGATCATGGTTGATTTACCTTCGCCGTTTTTACCTACAAAAGCTACTTTTTCACCACGTTCGATCACCATTGAGGCTTTTTCGAACACCACATGATCGCCATAGGCTTTGGTGAGTTCTTCTACCATTACCGGATACTGGCCTGAGCGTGGCGACGGCGGAAATTTTAAGCGCAATGCCGAGGTATCAACCTCATCAATCTCGATTACTTCTAGCTTTTCGAGCATTTTTACACGCGATTGAACCTGCAGGGTTTTAGAATAGGTTCCCCTAAAACGGTCGATAAATTCCTGGTTATCGGCAATAAAACGCTGCTGTTCTTCGTAAGCTTTTAACTGATGGATGCGTCTATCGGCACGTAATGTTAAATAGTGACTGTATTTAGCTTTATAATCGTATATCCTGCCCATGGTAACTTCGATGGTGCGGTTGGTAATGTTATCCACAAAGGCACGGTCGTGCGAGATTACCATTACCGCTTTTGCCGAATTGATCAGGAAATCTTCCAGCCATTGGATACTTTCGATATCCATGTGGTTGGTTGGCTCATCCAACAGGATAAGATCGGGTTTCTTTAATAAAATTTTGGCCAGTTCGATACGCATGCGCCAGCCACCCGAAAACTCGGAAGTTTGGCGGGTAAAATCTTTACGCTCAAAACCTAAACCTTTAAGCACTTTCTCTACTTCGGCATCGTAATTCGTTTCTTCGATGGAATAAAATTTCTCGCTCAGTTCCGATACCTTTTCAATCAGCTTCATGTAATCGTCGCTTTCGTAATCGGTACGGATGGTAAGCTGTTCATTCAGCTCATCAAGTTCTTTCTGCATCTGGTTTACCTCTGCAAAAGCCTTCATGGTTTCTTCAAAAACGGTAACCTGATCCTGCGTAAGCAAATGCTGTGGCAAATAGGCAATTACAGCCTCTTTTGGTCCGGTAACATTACCTGTAGTAGGTTTGGCTACATCGGCAATAATTTTTAAAATAGTAGATTTACCTGCACCATTTTTACCCATAAGGGCTATTTTGTCGTTTTCGTTTATCGAAAAGGTTACGTCGCTGAACAGGGTGGTTCCGCCAAATGAAACGGAGATATTATTTACATTAATCACGAATATGGAATATTAAATCAGCGGCAAAGATAAAAGAAAGAGATTAGATTATCAGGAGAGAAATTACAAGCATTGGGTAATAAAACAACCTGGTGAAATAAAATAGAAAAGCCCGCAGCGCTTAGGATCTGCAGGCTTAAAAAATACTAGTTTATGATATAGAATTAAGGAATTACGATTGTTTTACGTTCTACGGTATGCGCACTGAAAAAACCCAGTGCCCCACCGCTGATATTACTGATTGGATTGGCAGGTGCAGCACCATCGGCAGAGCCATTGGCATTAAAAAGGCTAAATAAATAGGTATATACAGATGCATCGATGCTATGCATTTCTACCGTTAACCTATCACCTTTAACAATATCCTTGCTTTCGTCTTTTGTGTTGTTTTCAAAAACGAGGTATTCGTTAATTTCCTGTCCGGAAGTAAACTCATCGCTCGAAACTTTGTACTGCGACTGGATTTTATCATTAATATATTGCTGAAACCAGTAATAATTCGAAACTGAAGCCACATCCCTGTACTTCACTTTTGGTGTAACCCTTGTACGTTCGTAATCGCTGGGTTTAAGTGTAAAATCCAACAACGGAACTGGTACCGGCATGGTACTGCTGGCGGTAAATACCTCATTATTGATATTAACCGTTAAGCGATAGGTTACACCTGGCCTGCCGTTTATTTTATCGGTTTGGTAAACACCTTTGCTGCTTTCGGTAAGTACGGTGGTTATACCTTCGTTTTCGATCTTCACCTGCGCACCACTTACACCATTAAACTGGTTGTTCTCTTTAAAGTCTTTCGTTTGGCTCAGCATTACTTTAACAAGCCCGGGTTCGTTGGTAATTGCACCCTCAATTACATATTTGATCTGGGGATCTTTCAGGTTAAGGTCTATTGTATCCTCACACGAAGAGAGGAACACCAGCATCAGTATTAAATAAAATATAGGTTTCATCGGGTTAAAATTTAAAGTTGTAAGAAATTGAAGGGATAAACTGGAATAAAGTTGTCCTTACGGCTTCCGTTCGGTTCGGATCAGATTCGTTATCACGGAAGGTGATTCGGAACGGGTTTTTCCTTCCATATGCATTATATAAGCTAAAATTAAGTTCGGAAGAGAAACGTTTGGTTTGTTTTAGCAAACGTGTAGCGCCCAAATCGAGGCGGTGGTAGGCCGGCATCCGATCGGCATTGCGGTCGGAAAAATAGAAATAACTTTGGCCCAGCATGGTATATTTGCCACGTGGGTAGGTAATTGCATTTCCGGTCGAATATACCCAATTGGCAGAAACAGTCCAGTTTTGGCTTAATTTATACATGCCCACAAAAGTAATGTCGTGTGTTTTGTCCTGTCTTGCATTATACCACTCATTATTGTTGATGCCATCAATTTTCCTTTCAGTTTTGGATAAGGTATAACCCAGCCATCCGGTAAAGCGCCCACTTTTTTTCTTGATGAGCAATTCCAGTCCATAAGCACGGCCTTTGCCGAACAACAATTGCGTTTCGATAGGTTTACTGGTAAAAATATCGGCCCCGTTGCGGTAATCGATCTGGTTCTGCAGCGATTTATAATAGGTTTCGGCCGAAAACTCGTAGGCATTGTCGCTAATATTCCGGTAATAACCGATGGATACCTGATCGCTGAGCTCGGGTTTGATAATATTGGTAGAAGCTACCCACCTATCAGTTGGCGAGGCCGAATTGGCATTCGAAATGAGGTGCAGGTTCTGCACATTCCTTACATAAGAGGTTTTAATTGACGATAACTCGTTTAACTGTAAGGCCAGGGCAACACGTGGCTCGGGGTTAATATAGGTTTTTACCACTTCGCCACTTTTATAATGGGTGGTGCCGGTTACATTTCCGTCCTGATCTAAATCGTAAAAATCGCCTTTTCCGAATATGCTAAAGGCCGAAAGCCTTATCCCATAAGTAATATTTAATGCTTCGCTCGCTTTCCAGGTATTGCTGGCATATACGGCGTTTTCAAGCGAAAAGCGGTTCTGGAATTCCTGCGACAAGAAACCGGAATCGCCAGAGGCTTCTACCTCACCTGGTTTAATACTGTGATAAGTTGAACTTAAACCAAAAGTAAGGGTATTTTTTTCGTTCAGGTACCATTGCATATTTTCTTTAAAACTCCAATCTCTGATTTGTGAAAAAAGTGTAAGCGAGCTTTCATCGTCGTTTGCATTTACCCTGTAGTTGTAATTGCTGAATATAAGTGAAGTATTGGAAAACAGTTTGCTGTTAAAAACATGGTTCCAGCGTAAGGTAGAGGTAGCATTGCCCCAGTTTATTCCCGATAAATTTTGGGAGGCCAGTACATCTTTCCCAAAGTAACCCGAAACAAAAAGGCGGTCTTTTTCGCCGAGAATATAGTTTGCTTTTACGTTAACATCGTAAAAATACAACTGCGTATTCCGGATGGAGGTATCGCTCGATAGTTTTAAAAACATATCGGCATAGGTTCTACGCGCAGAAATCAAAAAAGATGATTTGTTTTTCTGTATCGGCCCTTCAATATTAAGCCTGGCGGCAATCACCCCTACTCCGCCGCTAACACCAAGTTTCTGGTTGTTCCCGTCGTTCATTTTTACATCCAGCACCGATGATAAACCACCGCCATACTGGGCAGGCATGCCACTTTTATAAAGTGTAACATTTTTTATCGCATCCGAATTGAAGGTAGAAAAGAAACCGAGCAGGTGACTGGCATTATAAACAGGAGCTTCATCAAGCAGGATAATATTCTGATCGGAACTACCGCCACGCACAAACATGCCGCCATTGCCCTCTCCTGCTGTTTTAACGCCTGGCAATAATTGTAGTGTTTTAATAATATCGGCCTCTCCCAGTAAAACAGGAACTTCTTTGGTTTCGCGGATGCTGAAACGTTCCATGCCCATCTGCGTGCTCTTAATGTTCTGGCTATTGGAAGTGGCTTTAACCGTAACGGTTTCCAACTGGTTATCTTCCTCTTCGAGTGTGGCATCAAGCTTCACGTTCTGGTTTAACTGAACGGGGATTTTGTAGGTTTTAAAACCCACACCCCTAATTTCTATTACATAATCGCCCTTGCCCAGGGTGAGTGAATAAAAACCATACTCATTACTCATTGTAGCCTGGTTAGTGCCGGCAACCTTAATGGAGGCAGCTATCAATGTTTCGCCCGAACCCTTCGCTTTAACGGTTCCGCTTAATGTGTATTTTTCTCTGTTCTGGTTTGGATTTGCCGCCGGACCGGCCTCTGCCTTTTTTACTGCTTCGGCATTGAGGCGTATAAAAACTTCTTTATCCAACACACTAAACTGAATGGGTTTATCCAAAAAAGCAGCAGTTAGCGTTTCTTTTAAACTCTTATTGATGGCATGGACAGTGATTTTTATTTTACTGTTGGCCACCTGCTCGTTATAGGTAAATTTAACGCCCGAAGCTTTGGTCATCTTATCGAGTGCATCCTTAAGCGGTTCATTTTCTAAAGTGATATTCAGCTTTTTATCAAAGGGATCCTGGGCATGTGCCCGCGATTGTATTAATGCCATCAGGAATAGGATCAAAGCAATAACCGTTAGGATCTTTACAGGTCCATTTTTTCTCATTTTTTCTGTTTTAATGTTATGATGTGTTTAATACCGGCATAATTATTTCCGATTACTAGCGATAAGCTCGAACAGGTTTCATAACTTTATAATTAATATTAATTTTTGATGTCCTAAAGTTCTCAAGGCCCGGACATTTTAAGTTGATTGGATATTTGCCTGGTTCTGTATTTTCAGAGGCAGGCATTTATTTTATGATCTCATAGTGTTCCCCTTTCTTTTCCCATTTAATTTCCATAACCAGGCATAATTTGTTTAAAGTTTGCGCTACATCATCGTTCATATCCAGGTTACCATAAAAAGTTTTATCCGATAGGTTGTTATCCAACCCGATTTCGATATTGTATTGTAATTCTATATCCCGTACAACCTGCTGCAGCGTTATGCCTTTATATTCATATTTACCCAGTCGTTTGTTCAAAAAGGAACTTGCATCGGGGTAGTTTATCTTACTGAGTTTTTCGCTATTCCGATCTACAATAACCTGCTGGTTTGGCAATATCGTTTCGGTGTAGATTTTGTTTTTAGCATTAAGTGCTACGGCTACTTTTCCACTTACCAATGTTACATTGATGGTACGCTGTTTTGGATAAGCCGAAATATTGAAACTTGTACCCAGTACAACTGTGTTCACTTTTCCTGTTTTGATGATAAAAGGATGTGCTGCATCATGCGCAACCTCAAAAAAAGCTTCCCCATCCAGACTAACCATTCTTTGCTTTCCGTTAAACTTGTCGGGATAATTTAATTTACTGTTCGGGCTGAGCCATACCTGCGAACCATCGGCTAACTGTATTTTTTTTCTTTCGCCTCCAGCGCTCCAGGTTTCCTGTTGATGAACAGGATTTACAAATGTGCTTAAAGCAGATCTGAAAAAGTACACACCGGTTGCCAACACCACTATGGCTGCAGCTACCGCAATAAACCTGCGCAGCTTTGTGTTGCGAGGTTGTACATCATTTAATTTAACCTGTTTAGCTTCAACAGGAAGGAAATCAGGTGTAAGGCCAACATCGGGCAAAGTGTGCGTATTATCCCAACTGGCCGACATTAATCCTAAAATTTCATTGTCGTTATCCTGATCTTTTAATGCCTTAAAAAAGCGTTCGAGCTCTTCTTCACTGCACTGATTGTTCAGGTACAAATGATATAGATCTTTTAATTGCTGTTTTTCTTCCACGGTGTTTCCAATAAGCAAATCGGGCTACGCTGCCCGGCCTGTTACATCTAATACAACTGTGGCAAGCTATAGGACTAGTTGGAATGAAAATAATTTGAAGCGGCAATGAGAAAACAGATTACACTATCGTTTTTACTTACATAATTGCGGATAAAACGTGTGGCCTCTACCATGTGGTTTTTTACGGTATTTTTCGAAATATTAAGTTTTTCGGCAATTTCCTCATGGCTCAGTTCTTCCGTCCGGCTCATGTGGTAAATCAGCTTTTTCTGGGGAGGTAAGTTTTGAATGGCCTCATCATAGGTTTTAAGCAGCTCTTTTTCTAACAGGTTTTCTTCCGTGCTATTCCTTAATACTTCTA
>NZ_DJDT01000298.1 GCF_002432345.1 Pedobacter sp. UBA5917 | reverse complement strand
AATGACCAGTGAACCAATGAACAGTTCGAAATGTAACAATCTCCAACATTATACTTAATATTGCAGCATAATTTTTAGCTATGAATGGCGTGGTGCTCATCATCGATGATGAAAAGAAAATCAGCAGTTTACTTTCCAGGATTATAGAACTCGAAGGTTTTAAAACCCTGCAGGCAGGTACAGGAAAAGAAGGACTTAAATTACTTAAAAATAATGATGTAAGCATTGTAATCAGTGATGTTAAACTTCCTGACGTAAATGGTGTTGCACTGGTTAAAGACATTAAAGCTATAAAACCCTACGTAGAAGTAATTAATCTTACTGCTTACGGAACCATTGCAGATGGTGTTTTAGCCATTAAAAACGGAGGGTTTGATTACCTGGTTAAAGGTGATGATAACGATAAAATTATTCCGCTTTTATATAAGGCGATGGATAAATCGAACCTACAGCGGAGGGTTTCTGATCTCGAAAACAAAATCGCAAAAAAACACAGTTTCGAAACCATTATCGGCCAATCGAAAGCTTTAAAGGAAGCTATCGATCTCGCTAAAAAAGTAAGTGCAACTGATACAACCGTATTGCTATTGGGCGAAACCGGAACCGGAAAAGAAGTATTTGCACAATCCATCCATTACGAAAGCCCAAGAGCTGCAAAGCCATTTGTAGCTTTAAACTGTAGTGGCTTTAGTCCGGATTTATTAGAAAGTGAATTATTCGGATACAAGGCAGGCGCTTTTACCGGTGCCAATAAAGATAAAAAAGGCTTATTGGAAGAGGCCAATGGCGGTACATTATTGCTGGATGAAATCGGCGAAATGAACCTCGATTTACAGGCTAAATTATTACGGGTATTGGAGAGTCAGACTTTTATTAAAGTTGGCGATACCTTAACCCAACAGGTAAATGTGCGGATTTTAGCGGCCACCAACAAAGATTTAAAGGCAGATGCGGCATCCGGAAAATTCAGGTCGGACCTTTATTACCGGCTTTCTGTTTTCACCATCGTTCTGCCACCTCTGCGCGAGCGTAAAGCCGATATCCCTGCGCTGGCCAAACATTATTTAAAAGAATTTGCGGATAAGGTAAACCGCTCAACACCAAAAATGGATGATAAGATTTTATCTATTCTGGGCGATCACAGCTGGAAAGGAAATATCCGTGAGCTTAAAAATGTGATCGAACGTTTGGTTATCCTATCAGATGGCGATACATTAAGTGCAACTGCCCTTCCGCCAGAATTTTTTGAATTTGCACCAATAGAAAACGATTATAACCTGCAACAGATCGAAAAACAGCACATACAAAAAGTGCTTGTACACACCAAAGGCAATAAAACCGAAACCTCGAGATTATTGGGGATCGGTTTAACCACGCTTTACCGGAAGATTGAGGAGTACGGGATAAAGGGGTGAAGGTTGGAAGGTTGAAGACTAGAAGGTTTTCAATACAGCAGATTAAAATCTTCTTAATCCCATTTTAACGATAAAATCGTTTGGCTATTTCTGCACTCGTTTGGAAACGAGCGCAAGCACTGTTTGTTTTTCCGTGCTACAAGTTTAATTGAAAAGCTTTTTTGTTCAAATGTTGGAGGATTGAAATGTTAGAATATTGCAACACCATCATCCATATTACATTTTCCATCTTACATCTTCTCCTAAACTTCAAACCTGATCCATTTATCGCCTTCGTGGCCAAAAATAAATGAGCCCGGGTGCAGCATTTCGGCGACATCTTCTATTAATGAAACGGCATTTTCGGCAGTTCTCTCGCGTTCTACATCGTCGTTTAATAAAATGATGCGGTTATTTTTTACAGCTGGCCAGTCAGTCCCCAAAGCCGCAGGTACCTCACGCATTAAATCGGTAAGGGTTTTGCCAGGCTGATAATAAATGATGAAAACAGCGCTTAAGATATCAGTTTCCAACATCCCGCCTGCCAATGCAATTTCTTCGGCCAAAAGGTAACCTGGATTATTACCCGTATCCAAAAGGGCAACAGGTATTTTATCCATAAATTTAATCTTATGTTCCACTAAATCTAAACGTTCCTGTAACTCTTCCTGTTTGGCAGCATCGAGGCCAATAAATAAATCGTTTAAAAAAGACATCTGCATTAAATTTATTAATTTGTGCAAAAATAACATTCCTGATCGATGCGAGGTTCATTTAAGTATATATTTTGGTTTTTTTGTGTCACCTTTTTCTTTTCATGCAGCAAAAATGAGGATCATAAAGACAAAAAAATATTCAACATCAACCTTGATCAGGGGTTAACGTCCATCGATCCGGCTTTTGCGCGTAACCAGAATGCTATCTGGATGACCAACCAGATTTTTAACGGGCTGGTGCAGATTGATTCATCACTTCAAACAGTTCCCTGCATTGCAAAAAGCTGGCAGGTTTCGGATGACGCGCTAACTTATACCTTTAATCTGCGTAACGATGTTTACTTTCATAACGACCCGATTTTTAAAAACGGGAAAGGCAGAAAAGTAATTGCCAGCGATTTTGTATACAGTTTTTACAGGCTGATCGATCCAAAAGTAGCTTCATCCGGTGGATGGATTTTTAGCGATAAAGTGAAGGATAAAAGCAATTTTATTGCCCTGAACGATTCTACTTTCCAGATTAAACTGGTACGCCCTTTTCCACCGTTTATGAGCTTACTTACCACCCAATACTGTTCTGTAGTACCCAAAGAAGTGGTTGAGCATTACGGCAAGGATTTCAGAAGCCATCCGATAGGTACAGGCCCTTTCACCTTTAAATATTGGAAAGAAGGCGAAATATTGGTGCTTTTGAAAAATCCCCATTATTTTGAAAAGGATGCTAAAGGAAAGTCTCTTCCTTATCTTGATGCGGTAAAAGCCACGTTTATTACAGATAAACAAAGTGGTTTTATGAGCTTTTTGAAAAAAGACCTCGATTTTTATTATAATGTGGATGGAAGTTACCGCGATGATATCCTCACTAAAAGCGGCAAAATGACCTCAAAATATAAGGGAAAATTTACGCTGACGAAAAGCCCGTACCTGTGTACGGAATATGTTGGGATATTGGTGGATACAAACCTTTCAATCGTAAAAAACTCGCCATTGCGTCAGAAAAAAATCAGACAGGCCATTAATTATGCTATTGACCGAGACCGCCTGATTAAATATCTACGTAACGGAATCGGTGTTGCGGCAACTTCCGGCTTTATCCCTAAAGGTATGCCCGGTTTTGATAGTCTGGCTGTACATGGATATGCCTATAATCCTAAAATGGCCGCACAACTTTTAGCTGAAGCCGGTTTCCCCGAAGGAAAAGGTATGGCAGAAGTAACTTTAAATACCACCACTACTTATAAAGATCTGATCGAATTTATCCAGGGCGAATTAACTGCTGTTGGCATAAAAGTTAAAATAGATGTAAGCCCTAGTGCCAGTTTAAGAGACCTAATGTCTAAAAATCACGTGAACTTTTTCCGTGGTTCGTGGCTGGCGGATTACGGTGATGGAGAAAATTTCCTTTCGATGTTTTACTCCAAAAACAAAGTACCTTATGGCCCGAATTACACTGCTTTTTACAACAAGGAATTTGACCGGCTTTTTGAGCAGAGTTATTACGAAACAGATAACGAAAAACGTTTTGAACTTTACCGCAAAATGGATCAGATGGTGATGGATTATTCGCCTGTTGTACCGTTGTTTTATGATCAATCGGTAGTGATGTTGCAGAATAATATTTCTGGTTATTCTTTTAATCCTTTGAGTTTGATGATTTTGAAGCGGATTAAAAAGGGGTAGTCTATTCTGGCAACTAGAACTCAACAATTATTGTTGAAAATAATGTTTTATAATCGCTTAGCCTAGACCGTTCGTCATGCTGAATTTATTTTATTAGCCATTTCTATTGTTATTAAATGGTCTAATAGCTACTTTGTGGTCAGCATCTTTTTAGCGTGAAAGACCCTGAAATGAATTCAGGGTGACGGCCACATCTAAATAAACCTATTGGAGAAGAAACTTACTTTTTCCCCATCAACTTCCTTTTCAAAAATTCGGCTGTTGCTTCGCTTACTTTTAAACCGTTCGAGAATTTCATCCAGTGGTGGGTATCATCCGGAATGGCCAGAAATTCGAAATCAAATTTCTTATCTTCAAAACGTTTAACCAGATCAACACTTTGGTTAAAGGCTACATTGCGGTCGTCGTCGGCATGGATAATTAGTGTGGGCGATGTCCAGGTGCTTACATAACTTATGGGAGATGATTCTTCTGCAATTTTCGCAGCGAGCAATGCATCGGGTGCAGGTTTGCGGCCTTCCTGATCAAAACTGGTAAAGCGGTTATTTACACCATGGATATCTACCCCGGCAGCGAAAAGTTTAGCATCTTTACCTAAAGCCAATGCGGTTAAATATCCGCCATAAGAGCCACCATAAATCCCGATTTTATCTTTGTTAATATCAGTTTGATGGGCCAGCCATTCGCCAGCGGCTTTGATATCCTGATATTCTGATGCGCCCTGCGCTCCCGCACGCATGGGTTTATGAAATTCGTAACCGTAACCAATGCCCAAGCGGTAATTTACAGATAAAACGGTGAACCCCAGATTAACCAAATATTGGTTTAATGCGTAATCTATCGAGTAATAATCCATCGGATTCCAGCCCAAAAACATCTGCCTTTGCGGGCCTCCGTGTACATAAACAATTGCCGGATGATTTTTACCTGCTTTTTTAGGCGAGAACAACTGTCCATAAACTATATTCCCATCAGCAGCCTTAAAGCTCACATGTTTGGGAACCACCATATCCTTTATCGGGAAATTTTCAGGAATGAGCGATTCGCCGATCAGTTTTAACTTTTTGTTGTTAATTAATGCCGGCAAAAGCGGTCGTTCTGCTGTGGAACTTAAACAGAAAAAGGTTTGGTTATCACCTGCAATAACCGGATATGCTTCTATACCGCTCCCCGAAGTTAAGGCCTGCATATCTGCTTTATTTACCGAAACTTTATAAATATGCCGCCTATCAAGATCATCCTTATCATTGCCTGTGTTCACCGCAAAAACCAGTGTCTTTTTATCCGTACTTAATTTAACGTTCTCTACAGCAAAATTACCGGGGCTAAGTAATAAACGTTTTGATCCATCAGGAGTAATGGCATAAAGATGTGGCCAACCATCTTCGTAAGAGGTAAAAATGATTTTCCCATCGGCCCATAATAAATTTGCGCCCCCATCAATTGACG
Source organism: Pedobacter sp. UBA5917 (assembly GCF_002432345.1). Classification (GTDB taxonomy): domain Bacteria; phylum Bacteroidota; class Bacteroidia; order Sphingobacteriales; family Sphingobacteriaceae; genus Pedobacter. The sequence goes on along the minus strand of NZ_DJDT01000298.1, from coordinate 15,469 downwards.
GAAAAGAGCCACGGAAAGTTTCGGGCGCTTTCCAGATCTGTTTTCCGGTTCCGGTGTTTACATTAACCGTAAAAATGGCCCATGGCTGATGTTTTTTGCTCAAAATAGAATCGGTTTCGCCCCCAATACCAGGCGTTCTAATAAAAGCAATATCATTACCATCTGGCGACCATACCGGCGTATTATCTTTAGAAAAAGAAGGCAAGAGCCATTTAACCGGCGTTTGCTGATCGGTATAAATCCCTAAAAAGGAATGATCGGTACGGTTTGAAATAAAAGCAATTTTCTTCCCATCCGGCGACCATTTATAGGCCCCGTTTATCCCTTTAGCATAAAATAAGTTTTTAGCTGCCGACGTTCCGTCTATCGGACTAATCATTACCTGGCCAGCTTTGGCAAAAAGTACTTCTTTACTATCCGGCGAAATCACCGGATTATCGCCTTCGCCAATAAGTATTGTTTTTCCACCTGCATAAGGAATGGCAAATACCTGTACCCTGGGCGCAAGCGGCGACGAATTTGCGTTTACCGGAGCACTATCCCTTCCACCATGATCCCCTCCACGCACAAATACAATCCATTTGCCATCGGCCGAAATAGACAAACCCGTTAATTCCTGACCATCGTCTTCGGTATAATCTGTAATTTTTACCGCTTTATAATCTGGCGCCTCTGCTGTGTAAATATTTCTTTTACCCTGTTCGTTTGCTGCCCAAGCAATTTTATTACCTACAGGCGAAGCCACCAATTGCGTAGGAAAAGGATAGGATAAAACGGATTTCAAACTAAAAGACTGCGCAAATATGTTGGAGGTGCAGAATAGAACTATCAGGGAAAAGATTATTTTTTTCATTCGTTAGGAGATTGGCGCGTAGCATGGGACGGTTGGCGAATAGCGCTAAGCGGATAGCGGTTGATGTAGGGCGAGAAGTGTATGGTGCATAAAAGGGTAGCGTTTGGCGAAAGCTAGATAAACGCTTTTCGCCAAACGCTTAGCAATTTACTGATCCCACCAAAGTTTGGTAGTTCTTGGAACATCAGCAGGCACATTTGCGCCATTTTTGCTTCTTTCGCCCTGTGGATAATCTAACCTGCGGATGAAGTCGGTTAAAACCGCATTTACCGGAAGTGTAAAGTCTTTATACTTATAATCGTATCTGCGGGCATCGTTCCAGGCTTCAGGATTTAGGTAGGTTGCCACATATTTTTCTTTTAAGATCAGATCTTTGGTTAAAGCTGCTGCACCAACAGCTACGCGCGGATCGGCAAGATAAATGGCTTTATCGGGGGCGGCCACCTGAAATTTATCCATATTGGCACCAATCGCAGCAATATAGGCTGCATAAGCCCTCGGTTTATCTGAAGCCAACGCAGCCTCAGCCTCAATAAATTTTAATTCGGCATAGGTTGCGATAAATATTGGAGATGTTGGACTCGTCCAGGGTGAATTTACAGAGATATAACACTCATCTTTGGTGGTATTGCCCCCTGTACCCCTATTACCTGCGCCATTTACCGTACCTATATACACATTGTTAATGGTTTTATCGGTTATTTTCGCAATCCGTGGATCAACCACACCGTAAGTAGGTCCATTAAGGTGATCTATTAATTGTTCTGAAAGCCAGCCGCCCAGCGATTGGGAAGCATTTGCAATGGCCACACTTGCCCAAAAATTCCTGATTACAAAACTTCCCATTGCAGCATCATCGGAGTTGGAAGCAAAAGAATTGCTTACTGCACTAAGAACTGCTGTTGGATTGTATGCGGTTGTTTTGCTTACTTTATTCAATAACCTTGCTTTAAGGGCATAAGCAAATTTTAGCCAGTTAGCCCGCTCAGTTGCTGCAGAAGCACCATAAATAAGATCGTTTGCAGCCGTTAATTTAACGGTTGCATTTGTTTTGGCCAATTCTACAATGGCCTCATCCACCAGTGCCATTGTTTGGTTGTAAACCTCCTGCCCTGTATCGTACTTCGGTGTAAAATTGGTTATGTCGAAAGCCTGCGAAAAGGGCGCATTGCCCCAAAGATCGTTAACCATAATAAGGTTGTAAGCGATAAGCACATCGGCAACACCCTTATATTCGCTCGATCCCTGTGCTACTGCCAGTTTTTTCATTTCGTTGGCATCTGCCATGGCAAAATAGAGGGCGTCCCAGGTAGCACTGAAATCAATAGACTGATAAGTATCACCAGCGCCACTTGCTGTAGGGTTTGCAGTATATTGTACATAAGGCACAATAATACTTGCTACATTATAGTTGTTTATTCCTGCTTTAGCCGTTGAAGTTGCCAACAATGATGGCAATGTTGGAACAGTAACCTGATTAGGATTATCAGCCAGCTTATCAAAATAGCTGTCTTTACAGCTTTGCAACCCCATTGTTGCAATTAAAGCTGAATATATTGTGTATTTTATAATTTTTTGCATCGTATTTCCTTTTTAAAAACCAACATTAATAGAGAAAAGGATAGTTCTTGCACTTGGATAGGTAAAGCCGGCAGAGCCATCATTATTGCTACCCGAATCGAAAGAGCTGGATTCTGGATCTACACCATAGTATTTTGTCCATAACCACAAATTATTTCCGGTAACGGATAAACTTGCAGATTTTATTGTTTTTGCCGGAAGCCACTTCGAGGGTAATGCATAACTTAAACTTGCAGAACGCAATCTTACCCACGAAGCATCGGATACAAATGGCTCTGAAACGTTCCTGTAATATACGCGGTAGTAACCTTCTCCATAGTCTACCCCATCTACCGTATTCTGGCCCAGCCAAACCTGCTTGGTGTTTGGTGTTCCGTTTGCAAGTACACCATCGAATACTTTGTACGATCTTCTGTCGGCAGTATAATCCGGTAATCCGAATGCGGCATAAAAGTCTTCTAACCAGTTATACTTTTCGAAACCTAAACGTGCATCAAAAAGTACATTTAAGCTAAACTGTTTATACCTGAAAGTATTGCCAAATCCGATAACATAATCGGGCTGTGAATTACCCAGTAAGCGCTGTTGTCCGCCCGAAATTACGGGAAAGCCGTTTGCACCGATCAATAATGGAAGGTTTTTATCCAAAAAAACCGGATCTTGCTGTTGAGGAGAATACCTGGTAAAATAACTGCCATAAATATTTCCATAAGGCTGGCCCTGAATCAATTTCATAGTTACTCCGGCATTTCCGTATCCCCTGGCTGCACCATAAACCAGCTCGCTTATACCAATTGGCATGGTTAATACTTTGTTTCTATTGGCTGATAAGTTAAGGTTCACATCCCACTTAAACTGCTCACTTACAATAGGTTTTCCGTTAATCACTAATTCTACACCTCTATTTCTGATATCACCCGCATTGATAAAGGATGAGACATAACCGGTTGCAGACGAAACCTGTGCACGAACAATCTGATCTTTACTCAATGAATAATAGTAAGTAAAGTCAAATCCCAAGCGGTTTTTAAAGAACGACATCTCTAAACCAGCCTCAAAAGAATTCGTAAATTCTGGTCGGAGCGTTGGATTACCCAGGTTTGGCGAAATGGTTAAACCGGTTGTACCGGTAGGCAGGTTAATGTAATTGGTAAAACCCGACGAGGTAGCATATTCTGACGCATCTTTACCGATTTGGGCATAAGATAACCTTAATTTAGCCTGACTGATTGATGCAGGAAGTTTAAAATGATCGGAAAATACATAACTTAAACTTGCTGATGGATAAAAGAAAGATCTGTTATCTTTCGGCAAAGTTGAGGTAATATCATTTCTTCCGGTAAGGGTTAAGAAAAGGTAATTATTATAATCGAAGGTAGCCTCACCAAAATAACCAACCAATCTTTTTTCTGTTATGGTTTGAGATGGCGTTAACACTTTTGCATTGCCCAAATTGAAGAAATTGTAAATACTCAACTGGCTGCCCAGTACTCCAACATCTTTAACACGCTTATCGTAAACTTCCTGTCCAACGCGTAAAGTTCCGTTTAAGCCTTCCGCTATCTTTGTATTAAAAGTTGCAACAAATGTGCTGTTCAAAGTTCTGAACTTGGTGTTGTATTCTCCATAAAAACCAAATTCGTTGTCGTAAACATTTTCTCCGGTAAACATCGGCCCCCTGGCTGTTCTAATCCTGTTATCGTTATAGGTATCCACACCGAAACGGTAAGAGAAATTTAGCCATTTAACAGGATCGTATGTTAAGGCGGCTCCACCGATAAAACGGTTAACATCGCCTTTTAATTTATTGTTTGCCGTTCCCCAAATTGGGTTATTGGTACCTAAATAAACCTGGGTACCATCTGGGTTTTCAGAATTGGCTACATCATATCTTGGCGACCAATAAGCCAAACCTTCGCCAAAGCGATCGGCACTGTAGGTATACCCGCCAGAATTATTGAAATTCATGTTTACCGCAGCTTTAAATTTTGGACTGATGGTAAAATCAGTATTCAACCTTGCAGAGAAGTTTTTATAGTCTGTATTCGGCATCATTCCCTTTTGATAGAGTTGGGAAACCGAAGAAAAGAATTTTATGGCTTCACTTCCACCAGCTACAGAAACCGAATTTTTATATTGCTGCCCGGTTCCAAATGCTTGTTTGTAATTATCAAATAGTTGATCCGGATGCGTTGGATCTATCAATTTTGCTTCTGCAATTGTTGGCCCCCATGCTGGTCCAATACCTGCCGGAGGATTTGTATAAACTCCCCTAACACCCTGTGTATACTCTGTTTGTACATCAGGACTAATCAGCACATTGTCGAAACCATAAGTACTATTGAGGTTGATATTAAAACCACCAGCTTTTCCTTTTTTAGTGGTAATTACCACTACACCATTAGCACCTCTTAAACCATAAAGTGCTGTAGCTGCTCCACCTTTCAAAATATTGATGGTTTCGATATCTTCAGGGTTCACATCTGATGCCCTGTTGCTTACGCCCCTGGCGCCATAAGCAGTGCCCCCGGGATTTGCACCCAATGTTGAAGTGGTATTGTCGATCTGCACACCATCAATTACGTATAATGGATCGCTTGGAATATTAGGGTCGATCGAATTTATGCCCCTAATTTTTATACTTGCTCCCTGACCTGGCCCACCGCCTGTGCTTGAAATGGTTGCACCTGCAACTTTTCCTTGCAAGGCATTGATTAAGTTGGGCTGATGGTTAAAATTAAGGTCTTTATCGCCAACGGTTTGCGCGGCATAGCCTAACGATTTTGCCTGCCGGGTAATACCCAAAGCGGTAGAAATGGTTACTTCCTGTAATTCCTGCGCATCAGAAGCCAGTACTGCATTAACAGTGGTTTTAGCACCAACGGTAATTTCCTGTGTTTTATAACCAATTAAACTGATTACAAGTACAGCACTGGATGATGGCACCTGAATGGTAAAATTACCGTTTGCATCAGTTGAGGTACCTGTTGTGCCTGCCTTAATTTTTATACTTACTCCAGGTAGTGGCCCACCATCATCAGTAGAAGTGATTTTTCCTGTTATTGTTTTTACCTGCGCCACTGCTGCAACACCGGCCAGTAAAATACACAGAAAAAAAAGTGAGGTAAAGATTTTTCTCATATCTCGATTGTTTAGGTTAAGGATTTGTTAGTTAATGCAATATAAGCTTTTAGCGTCGTAAACACGCACAAAACATGACAGATGGAACAAAATCTACGGTATTTTTTTACATAGCGAATCATGATACCGCAAAAACACGCAAAACATGAGTAAGTAGGAGGCAAAAAAATCATCAGTATTAAAAAAATAGGTTGTACCGCAATTATTTTGATTAATTTTCAAACAAATGCCTGCTTAGCTGATTAAAAGATTAAGTAACAAGCTTTTTTTTTCAAAAACATCGTTAAGTGTATTATCCTGTTAAAATTACCCGCACTTTTTTGTGACCACCTAAGCCACCGGAGTTCTTCTGAGAAAGTTAATACTTCTAAAACAAAAAAGTCTTTCCAGCAATATGGAAAGACTTTAAGAATGTATATTAAGATTGGGTTTTATTGTTGAACGCCACCGCCCATACCTCCACCTTGCTGCTGATCTTGTTTGATATCGTCGTTTTTGATTTTTTTCTTCTCTGTAAATTTAAGTTTACCGAAAGAGTAACTGAAGTTAATACCAAAAGAACGTAATGGATAATAAATGTTGGTACTTTGGTATAGGGTACTGATTTTGTTACCATTTGTTGTAACCGAATTATTAACCGTTTTAATGTGTAAATCTCTTGTAAAAGGATTTAAGGTATTGATACCGATCGAACCTTTTTTGTTCAGGATGTCTTTTTTGAACGATGCTCCATAAAAAACCATGGCATCTGTTTTACCCTGATAAGTTCTTCTTGGCGAATTTACCACCCCGAACAATTCGAAATTGTAACCTTTACCAAAGCCATAAGCAGAACGGCCAAATATGTTATAGTTTAAAAAAGTACCGGTACTAACGCCTGTTTGGGTATTGCTCACCTCATAGGTATTTACACCAATGTTGGTCATTAAAGTCCATTTTGGTTTAGGGTTGTAAGAAGCAAAAACATTGGCACCATAAGTTTGGGCCGTACCAACGTTAATATAAGTAGTTAAGGTTTTATCGATTCCGTTTTCGGTAAAAGCTTGGATTGAACTCTCAATTACCCCACCTGTACGGCGATAGAATACCGAAGCGTTAATTACAGAGCCTTTAATAAAGGTAGAGTACCCCAGTTCAAGGTTATCACTTAACTCAGGGCTTAAACCAGGTTGTCCTTCTCTTACGTTAAACTGATCGCTCTCGTTACGGAACGGGTTTAAATAAGACAAACTTGGTCTTTGTACCCTACGGTTATAACTTAATTTTAACGTCGCATTTCCTTTAAGGGTCTGCGAAATGATGGCACTTGGGAAGAGGTTAAAATAATCATTTTTCTGTATGCCTGCATCTCTGGTGTTAAAACTAATACTGGTATACTCTGATCTTAAACCTCCTTTAAAATTTAATTTTTTGCTCAATTTGAAACTGATCACTCCGTAAGCAGATGCCACATTTTGATCGTAATCGAAATCGCCTGCGCTGTTGTTGCTAAATTCGCTGCTGATATTCCTGAAAATGCCTTTTACCCCAACTTCTAAAATAGTTGCCTTGGTAAATGGATAGGTATAATCTGTTTGCGCGGTATATTCTTTATTTTTACCAGTATTGTTATTGTTTATGGGCTTAAAGGTGGAACCTACAATTTCGTTCTGAAATTCTGTGGTATTTCTTCCTGTTGATAACTGACCTGAAACAGTAAACTCTTCGCCTTCTTTTTTGGTAGTGTGTTTATAATCCACATTCCAATCGATATTGCTGAAGCCCATATCCATATCACTTTTATTAACCAATGGTAATCCGTTGATGATATAATCTGCACTTCCCGGACCTCCGTTAGAAAAACTGTTGTATTTAACATTAGAGCTTACGTTGTTATAAGCGTTAAAATCGTAATCTACACCAACGCTACCATTATAACCGTCGCGGCTCCATTTCGAATAACCATCCTGGCTAATGTTATTAAATTTCACATTACCTAAACTATCAATCCGGGTATTGTTTTCGAACTGCACCCTCGATTTCTGTGCATAGGCCAAATTTGTACCCAAGCTGGTATTGATGCTTAAACGACCGGTTTTTGCAGTTAAGTTAAACGCACCATTATTCTGACGGGTACCTGCCGAAGCATTTACCGTTCCACTTACCCCCTGTGCGTTAGATTTTTTGGTAATGATATTGATGATACCGCCCGAACCTTCGGCATCATATTTAGCCGATGGACTGGTAATTACCTCCACACTTTTAATCTGCTCTGCGGGGATCATTTTTAAGGCGTCGGAAACACTGCTGGCCATTGTGCCTGATGGTTTACCGTTTATTAAAACACGAACGGCACCACCGCGCAACTGCACGTTTCCATCTACATCAACCGAAAGCATCGGTACTTTACGCATTACATCTGTTGCATCGCCCCCGGCATTTGTTCCATCAGCTTCTGCATTGTACACCATTCTATCAATTTTGTTTTCGATAACGGCCTTTGTACCCTGTACCTGAACATCGGCCAAAGTATTTTCTGATCCCGAGATATAGATTGTTCCGATGCTGTTATCCGGTTTAGATGGTGTTGTGGTAACCAAAACCGTTTTTGTTTTGTAGCCCATAAAACCGATCATCAGTTTATAAGAATCGGGCGCAACATTCTGTAAGGATAATTTTCCTTTCTCATCGGTTACACCGCCATTAACTGATTTATTGTCTTTAACCGTTATTAGTGATACGGTGGCGTAATCAATCGGTTTTTTTGTTACTGAATCGAGTATGGTTGCTGTTATACGTCCGAATACCGTAGGTTTTTTAGCCCCTCCACCAAAGCCGCCCGGAAACTGGGCATGTGCGGTAAAAAATATTCCAAGGATAAAAGTTAATAGTAGAAGTCTTTTCATGTTAAGAGTTAGTCTTTTTGTAATTAGTCTGCGCAAGTTGCAATTTGTTACAATTATACGCCATACTTTTTATGCTAACCCTACATTTTGTTCGGTGAATGATAGAGATTTATCGGTGAAGAAACATGGAAAATGTAAAATGGATAATGGACGATGTAAAATAGACAGTAGAAATTTCCCCATCATCCATTTTACATCAAACATCCTACCGCTCTACCTCGAAATATTATTCGGCCTCGAATACACCATTTGCATCACATTAATATTCCGCATGGCGAAGGCGGCCTCGCAATAGTTTAGGTAATAGTTCCATTTGCGGATAAAGGTTTCGTCAAAGCCCAGTGCTTTTACTTTATCGAGATTTTTATTGAATTCGATGAACCATAAATGAAGGGTGCGGGCATAATCTAGCCCCATATCTTTTAAATCGACCAGGGTTAAATCGCCGGTTTCGTTTATTGCTTTGTTCATGGCGGCTACGGAAGGCAGTAGCGAACCGGGAAAAATATGTTTCTGGATCCAATCTACCCCATTACGTAACTTATCATACCGGCAATCGGGCGAGGTAATTACCTGAAAAGCAAAAATGCCGTCCGGTTTTAAAAGCTCCTGACATTTTTCGAAATAGGTTTCCAAATATTGGTGACCAACGGCCTCTAACATTTCGATGGAAACAATTTTATCAAAAGTGCCTTCAATTTTACGGTAATCCTGAATGATAACCGAAACTTTATCGGCCAAACCTTCGGCATTCACACGCTCCATCGCCAGTTTCTGCTGTTCTTTCGAAATGGTAACGGAAGTAACTTTGCAACCATAATTTTTTGCCAGAAAAATCGCGTTTCCGCCCCAACCGCTCCCGATCTCCAGAACATGATCGGTAGCTTTAACTTTAAGTTGTTTTGCCAGGCGATCGTATTTGGCATATTGCGATTCTTCTAAACTTAAATCTTCCGGATTGAAATAACCACTGGAGTAAGTCATGGTTTTATCCAGAAAAGTAGCAAAGAAATCATTGTTCAGGTCGTAATGTTCCGAAATATTTTTCTGCGATCCGGCTAGTGTATTGGCCCTACGCACATGGTAAATCTTGTTAACCCATTTAAAAATATTCAGCGCGATGGATTTTACCTTGCTACCGGTAACCGAAGGTGCGTTTTCGATATTGAGGATTACCCATTTAATTACATTGGTAATGTTTGTAGTATCCCAAAGGCCAGAGGTATAGCCTTCGCCGAAACCGATATCGCCGTAAAGGGCTATTGATTTAAAAAAATCGGGATGATTAACCTGTATATGTGCTTCTATTTTATGTTCCCCGTTCCCAAAAACCAGCGTTTCGCCACTTGGCAGCGAAAGTTCCAATTTGCCCAAAGTCATTTTAGAAAGTGCATTAAGCACAACTCTTTCGAAAAAACCCGTTGATGTTCTGGTAGCGGTAAGCGTATTCATAATCTCTGATCTATTTTATTTGTGGTTTATAGGGTTTATATACGTTACGTTGCAGCTCAGGGTTTTCGGCTTTTGGATGAAAAGGTATTTTTTTTATCCAAAGTTTAAAGGCCTGCCAATGGATCATGCCCATTACCTGCAACGGAATTAAGGGTATAGAGAAAAAATACCGCAACAAACCGGCATTGGTTAGCGCTTTTCTCTCTCCCATTAAGGTACTGATAAAAAACCGGTTACCCTGCTTATCGATATCATCAATTTTAATATCGAGTTTATCGTTGGGCACTTTTAATTTAAAATCGAAAGAATCATCGTGATCGATAAATGGCGAAACATAAAAATATTTGGTGGTGATTTTTTTAAAGGTATCGCCATCCAGTTCATCTTTGCCGAAGAAAAAAAGTTTCATTTCACGGTAGGTATTGCTGATTTCGGCCACGCAACAAACCGGATTATCCTGCCCATCAAAACAATAATAAAAAGAAACCGGGTTGAAGTTGTAACCCAGCACATTGAGATTGGTAAGCAGTTTTATTTTAAGCTCACTACCATCTACCCCATTTTCTTTTAAATAATCTTCTACATGCTGACGCGTATTTTTGCTTTGATCGGGATTTTCTTTTGGCAATTGCAGGTGTTCGGCATCACGGAAAGAAAAAAGGTTAAATTTATTCCGGCTAAACCAGCGAAGTTTTTGAGCAAGTAAATCCAACTCATCCAGATCGATATAAAACATATACACCCTATACCAAAAAGAATGTTTTTTGGGTGCGAGGCGATGGTGCATCACTTTGGCGGTGTATATACTAGATGTAAGATGTAAAATGGCTGATGGACTTTTCATGTATAGTGTAAAATGGCAAACGGAATAACTCGGATTAAAACCTTACATACGGATTATTTACCGGATGAAATCTTAATCGAGGTAAATATTTTTTTTAAGTTCGATCGCTTCCGCTGTAAATTTCTCAAAATCCATCTGATATTTTTCATCCTGATACAACTCGTTCAGCGTTCGCAACCAATAAACACTTTCTCTGGCTTCTCTGTAGGATATTCCGATTTTGTGACTAAAATCTCTTTTGCTTACAGCTCCCTGAGCTTCCTCATAATTTGCTCCAATAGAAGTTGCACTTCTACTTAATTGCAACATTGGAACCTTATAGATGAAATTATAAGGCAGTGTGCTTAAAAACTTTAAAACATCTACGCCAAAGCGAAATGTTCTTTCTAGCAAATGAATTGTTTTTTCGTTCATCTTAAAAAATTTAAACAGTAAAATTTCTAAGGATGATTTAGTTAAAGATAATAAAAATATGGAAAATGTAAGAATGGATGATGGAAAATGTAACATGGAGGATGGGGAAATGAATGGGTGATGGAAAATGTAAGAGGGATGATGGCTTTAAAAATTAACACTCCATTCTCTATCTTATATTAAGCTTTTCATCATCCATTTTACATCTTCCCTTTTACATTGAACCTTCCATCATCCATTTTCCATCCCACATCTTACATATTTAAGCACAAATCAACAGCACTTTTATAGGCATCTTCGTGAAAACCATATTTAAAATAACTGCCGCAATAGTAAACCGGTCCGGTTTCGTTTAGCTTATGCAATTGCTCCTGTGCCTGCATGGCCGGAACATCAAATAAAGGATGATGATAATTGATTTCTTTAACAATCTTTTCGGGATTTAACGTTTCGGTTGGGTTAATGGAAACAAAATAATTCTGCTTTTTAGACACGCCCTGCAAACTGTTCATCCAGTAAATTGTACTTGGCAATAATTTATCGCCCTGTTTTTCTACGCGGTAGTTCCAGCTGCTCCAGGCCAGTTTGGTTTCGGGCATCTGCTTTTCGTCGGTGTGTACAACGGCCTTGTTTAACTGGTATTTGAATTTAGAAAGCAACTCGGTTTCCAAAGCGGTTTTATCTTTTACGATTTCGAAAGTCTGGTCGGCATGACTGGCCATAATTACCTTATCGAATTCGAATTTTTCGCCTTTTTGGTTTTCTACTTCAACTTTACCGTTCTCCAGGCGTTTTACGGAAACAATTTTATTATTGATTTTGATCCTATCACGGAAAGGTGCAATCAATTTTTCGCGGTAAGCCTGACTCCCGTTTTGCAGCGTATACCATTGATGCTGTGTATCCAAGCCCAAGAAGCCATGATTTTTAAAGAAACGGATAAGGGTAACTGCTGGGAAATCCAAAATTTGCTCCATCGGAGCACTCCAAACCGCAGCGCTCATCGGGATGAGGTATTGCCAGAGCATATCATCGCTATAACCAAATTCTTTAAAAAACTTTCCGATCGAATAATCCTGATATTCGGGTTTATCCAAAATCTCAACACTCTGTTTGTTGAAACGGTTAATCTGCATCAACATTTTCAAATAAGAAATATTGAACAGGTTTTTCCGCTGGGCAAAAAGATGGTTCAAGCTTGATCCGCTGTATTCTAATTTTTTAGGGAGAAATTGTACACTGAACGACATATCGGTTTTAATTACCGGCGCATCAATCTCGGCAAACATTTCTGTCAGGTTTGGATAGGTTTGATAGTTAAAAACCATAAAACCGCTATCGAGGTAAATGGGCTGGCCATCCTCTTCGAGCGTAATGGTATTGGTATGACCACCGATATAATCGAGCTCTTCGAAAAGGGTAATATCGTATTTATGCTGCAATTTATGGGCACAGCCCATGCCTGCTATTCCGGAGCCGATAATGGCGAGTGTTTGCATGATGATAGATAATGTAAAATGGAAAAGGTAATATGGATGAGGTATGATGTAAGATGAATGATGGAAAAGAACCCTCCATTATCCATCTTACATCAAACATATTACATTATTTTTTTTCGAACAAATAATGACATACCATCCATTCGTTCCCTTTGTTATAATTAAACAGTTCGGCGCACGACATGTAAAACAACCTCCAGTATACCCACCATTTTACAGCCTGCTCTTTACCGTAGGTACGCTCTAAAATCGGCATGATTTCTTTTTTGTGTTTGTCCATATTGCTTAACCATGCTTCGGATGTTTTACCATAATTGGTTCCATTTACGACCCAGTGTTTATCGATTTTTAAATCATCGTTAAAATAGAAAAACAGGTGGTTTGACGGCATAATACCACCGGTAAAAAAGTACTTGCTCATCCAGTCGGTTTCGTCAATCACCTCGAATTTGTAAGCCAGGGTTTTATGCGTAAAAATATGCACAAATAGTTTTCCATCAGGTTTGAGGAAAGAAGCCACTTTATTAAGCAAAAATTTATAGTTGCGCATATGTTCAAACATTTCTACCGAAACCACACGATCGAACGTATCGGCAATGGTAAAAGTGTTCATATCGGCAGTTAAAACGGTTAAATTCTGTATTCCACGCTGTTTTGCAGTTTCATCGATAAATATTTTCTGCGTTGCAGAATTCGAAACCACGGTAAAAGTACTCTCCGGAAATTTCGCCGACATGTACAATGAAAGCGAGCCCCAGCCACAACCCAGTTCCAAAACATTTTGTCTGTTCTGTAAATCGGCCCTTTTGCAGGTTAAAGCCAACATATCATCTTCAGAAGTATCGATATCTTTAACGCCCGGTTTCCAATAACCGCTACTGTATTTTAAGTTTTTGCCCAAACAGTACTGAAAAAATTCGGTCGGCAGTTCGTAGTGCTGTTCGTTGGCATCGGCTGTATTTACCGCTATCGGCGATTGCTTTAATTCGGCAACCAGGTCCATAAATTTTTCCTGTTGCAATTCTTCATCGCCCAGCGTTTCATCATCTAAGCGTTGTTTACATAATTTTCTGATGCCGATGCGCAAGGCCGCATCCGGAAGTTTGTCGTTTTCTAAAAGTTTATCGTACCACATATATTGAAATGTAAAATAGAATGATGTAAGATGAATGATGTGTGATTTAAAATGTATAATATATGGCTGATGTGTGACGTAAAATGGATGATGGATTGTTACCCCTCATCCATTTTACATTTTCCATCTTACCTCTTCTTCCCCCAAGGGAAAAAGGCACTCGTTGTTTCCTGGTATTTCTTGTAAGCCACAGGTTTGCTCCGCAGGTTTTGTTCTTCGTTATTCGGCACACCGGTAACTTTCGTTAATAAATATAAAATAACCGCCGGACTGATAATAGCCAAAATTCCCCACGGCGAGGCAAGTGCGAAAATAAAATAGCCCATCCAGGTTAACCACTCGAAAAAATAATTGGGGTGACGGCTATAATGCCAAAGACCGGTATCGCAAACCTTACCTTTATTACCCGGATCCTTTTTAAATGCAGCAAGCTGCCGGTCGGCCATCATTTCCCCGAAAAAAGCAATTACCCAAACTGCAGCACCTATAAATTCAAGAATCGAAATTTCCTGTGATTGATTTGCGGTGATGATAAAAAACGGAATGGCCAGAATTACATTGGATATGGCCTGAAACTGAAAAAACACAAAGAAATTCCGGTCGGCTTTATTACCCCATTCTTTACGTAACTGCTCATATCTGCCCTCCTCTTCATCTAAATGACCAATAACGCGTTGCCAAAGGTGAATGCCCAAGCGCAGTTCGGCCAGTAAAAACATACCGCAGATCAAAATTTTACGGGGATCGTAACCATCCGATAAAAAGAATGTAATGATGGTAATTACCGGAAAATTCAGCGCCCAGAAAACATCAACCACTCCTGCATTTTTGATTTTCTTTGCCCAGAGCCAAACCATGGCCATAATAAAGCAGCAGGCAATAAGTGAAATGAGGGCGATGAATAGTAGATGCTTGTAATCCATAAATGGTTAATAGTTTTTTGGTTGACGGTTAATGGCTTAAAGGCCAGCAGACCATCGTCTATCAACCATTAACTTTTATTAACCAGTAATTCTTTAACACCTTCGCCATCTTTTAGTTTAAATAAATATACCAAAACATAAGCCAGGGTTGCTATGCTACCTAAACATACGAACAAAATAGTAATAGAGATTTTAAGAATAATGCTTTCTTCTTTATAAAACATCCACAGGGTGATAATGAAGATGTTAGCGTAAAAATCCCATAGCGTTGCGCGCATCCATGGTATGCTGCCCAGAAAATCCCATTGCTGGAACAAATTGCTTTCCAGTGATGTAGTGATTACCTTATAGCACATGAAAACAAACAGTGCCGAGAAAATGATTTTGAGGAAATTGATCATCAGATGGGTTTAATTTAAAAAAGATTGCGATATATACGGTAAGATAGCAAAAAAGGATTTTGCTTGATATCCTTTAATTACCTTTCGATTCTGCTCAGGGAGATAAAATCTGTGTTTCCCGTGCATCTGTGGCTAAAAAAGCAGGTTGATTGGAATGGAGTCAACTTGATGGTTTGTGGAGACACAAATCATGGCGGGTTAGTGTTTTATTGATTTAAAAAGCAGGTTCCTGTTTTCATCGGTTCCGACAGTCCTGCCATACGCTGCAATCTTTTTGGGATGCTGTTCTGCTAACCTTAAGTAACGGTTTCATCGCTTACAGATGCTTCGTACCTCAGCAT
>NZ_DJDT01000060.1 GCF_002432345.1 Pedobacter sp. UBA5917 | reverse complement strand
CTGCTAACGCTCGTTTCTAACGCTCGTTGAATAATTTATCGTTTACAAACGATAGAATCGTTTAGCTACTTATGCACTCGTTTGGAAACGAGCGCAAGCGTTTTTCTATTTTAAATCCATATAGTCCTCGTTTGTAACGAGGATTTTCGAGAGGTGCATTTATAATGCACAAATAGAAGGAAATATATGTAGCGATAAAATCGCTTTTCTTATTCATCCTCGTTACAAACGAGGATGATAGCCATACTTAATAAAGATTATAAATCTCCTTAATGTCTTTCAAAATCTTTTCGAAATCGATTTTAAGATCGATTAATCTTCCCGTATGGATATCGAAAACCCAGCCATGTACCGTTATTCCGCGGTTGGTAATGGCTTCCTGCACCGCTGCGGTTTTTAACAGGTTTACACACTGTTCCTGCACGTTCAGTTCTACCAATCGGTTATAACGTGCGCCTTCATCCTCAATCGCATTTAATTCATCTTTATGGATGCGGTAAACATCGCGGATGTTCCTTAACCAAGGGTTTAATATACCCATATCTGCAGGCTGCATCGCGGCTTTAACACCTCCGCAGTTGTAGTGACCGCACACTACGATATGGTTCACTTTTAAGTGGCGTACCGCGTAATTTAAAACCGTCATTACGTTTAAATCTACGTTATTTACCAGGTTGGCTACATTACGATGTACAAAAGCCTGTCCGGGTTGTATGCCCATTAAATCTTCTGCCGTAACGCGGCTATCCGAACATCCAATGTATAAAAACTCCGGACTCTGTCCTTTCGATAATTCGGTAAAGTAGTTGGGATCGATAGCCAATTTTTCGGCGATCCATTTTTCATTGTTCTTAAAAACGTCTTCTACATTCATATTTTGTGTTATATATCGTTTTTGGATAGGGTGAATTATGGTAAGTTGTTGTTTATGCAGGTATAAAACTAAAAAAAGATTTTCTGATTTCGGCAAGCTCTTCATCAGTTACCGTCTCATCCGAATTAAAATAAACATGTCCCCGGTAATCCATTTCCATGTAATTGGCTGTCATATAAAAGGGTGTGATAAAGCCATCGGGCAGATCAGCATCTGTACCTACGGCAATTAATTGTACCGTTTTACCTTTCAGGTTTCTGCTCACTTCTTTATTTAGGGTTACCCAATCCGTTAAACGGTCGAAAAGGGTTTTCATTCTTCCGCTCATGGCATACCAATATACGGGAGTGGCAAAAATGAGGTGTTTATGGTAAAGGATTTCCTTTGCAAAAAAATCAAATCGATCTTCGGCAGGATATTGGTTTTCGTAGTTATAGGGAAGAAAATGATGCTCCAATAAATTCAATTGATTGAAAGCGATTTCTTCGGTGAGTTTGCCGATAAATTTCTGGGTATTTCCATTTAACCTCGCGCTTCCATTAATGATCAATATATCGGGCATGCCTGTATTTATTTGCTTAAATAACAAGTTTCGCCCTTAAATGTTTAACGGTTTTTACAGGTATTGCGGAAGGAAGCCCATAGTGAACATTACTAAAACAATAAAACCTGTGAATAGCAAAAAGGGTCTGATGGAGGTGATATCATTGCCATTTTTTAGTATCAGTTGTCGCACAAAATCAGAAATGAGGAGCAATAAGCACCCTAAAAAAATAAAAGCAAGGGCAATTCCGGTTCCGATGCCAAACATCCCGGCTTCTTTTCTGGTATGGAATATATTCGAGATATCCATCAGAATGAGTAAGTTCCAGATGACCACAACACCAATGGCAACAGGAATTTTAATGGGAAAACCAGCTTGTTGCTGTTGCAGGCTTATCTCCTGATCGATATAATCTGGAGTTGGAACAGTATTGTTCAGAAATCCGGTTTTGGCAATTTCTGTCATACGCTCTTCTGCATTCCCCAAAAAAGTAAAAACAATGTCTTTATTATATTTTTCTACGCGGTGGTTTATCCTGATCGAACTACCAATAATAGAGGTTATGGGTTGGATGGAAATAATATCCGAACGTTTAAATACGAATTTTCCTTTAATAGAGGCGTGGAGTTCGAGTTTAAACTCACTTACTTTTAAAGTGCCAAAGGGCCAGGTAGCTTTAAAGCCGCCGATTCGAACACCGCCTGTTTCTTCAAACTGATTCATTTATCAAGCAATTAATAACCGAATATATTCCATTCTTTTTAATTGTACGACATTAAATCAACGATATTTTTGCAAATATCAAGCGTTTAATAAAAGACCGTCATCTCAACCGAAGCACCGCGTAGTGGAGAAATCTATCTCGAGACAGATTTTTCGG
Organism: Pedobacter sp. UBA5917; assembly: GCF_002432345.1. Taxonomy (GTDB): domain Bacteria; phylum Bacteroidota; class Bacteroidia; order Sphingobacteriales; family Sphingobacteriaceae; genus Pedobacter. The sequence goes on along the minus strand of NZ_DJDT01000060.1, from coordinate 36,087 downwards.
CTGCGTTTTACCCCGCTCAAAATGACGGTAGTGATAAGGACTGTATCCTAATCGTTTTTAGCTGGCAACAGCTACTGCATTTTTGTTAATGTGGTTAGGTAGTTCTTCTAAAGTGTAAAGGTTAACCAAAGTTTCCCTCAATACGTTTTTAGCACTGTACCAAACATTTTCCTGGCTGAAATGGCAAACACCGTTGCCCAGTTCGGTAATAATTGCGCCGATTAATGTGGCAAAATGATTTTCGAAAACATCACCCGAATGGTATTTTATCGAAAAAACTTTATTGTAATTCTGTAACTGTGCTTCAATATCAGCACTTAATTTAATCGGTTTTGCAACCTTTCTTTTTTTCTTTTTAAACAGGCCAGTAAGCTTTTGAACGAAGCTTTGTTTAATAATTTTATCCTTAAAAAGTTTTTTCTTGTATTCTTTAAGGTCGAATGATTTAAGCGATACGCTAAAGTTAAGTTTTAGGTTGTTCTCGTTAAATATTTCCAAACTTGGTTTGTCCCATTTAAAAACTATGGGCAGGTTACCGTTGGGGTTTCTAAATGAAAATGATGAGTTTAAGTCCAGAACATTTTCGTGCTCGTTCAACCTTTTTAAAAGGGTTGGGATAAGGTCGTCCGTTAAGGAATTGGTGTAGATGTTAATGTAAGCACTCATGTTTAAGTTAAGATTAGTTAAAATCAATATAAATGGCGTTGAGTTTTTTGCTGTACGCCCCGTTTAATGATAATTAAGGATATCATGGTGTTGCAGCTTATGCTATTCCCAATAGCTGTTGCTGTTAGATACCTTTTAACTTGGAAATCTTAATCTGAATTGGCGGTTGTTGTTTTTCATTTGTATAATTATGGTTATTTGTGTGTCTGATTTTTAAAAATCTCGCTGCAGATTAATTTATGATGTAAACGGGTTAAAATACCGAAACGTTACAGCTGTTTTTTTAAAAATTTTTTAAGCAATAATTATACCATAATACTATTTTACGCTTTTAACCGTTCCAGAAGCTTTTTCATATTGCCCAGCTGTAGGATGTTTTTAAATTCGGGGGTATCAAAACCGCCTTTATCAATCAACTGCTTTAAGCTTCTGTTAAAGCTTCTTACCGAAATGCCCAGATAGGCAGCCATGTCTTCTTTTGAGATCGAAATGTGCTCATCGGCCTGGAGTTTTAACAGTTTTAAAAGTGCATATTCCAGTGTGTACAGCTGCTGGAACGATGCCCGTGTGCTGGTTTGTATAATCCGGGTAGACAGCTCCTGGAGTAAGATTGTAGTAAATTCGCTACTCTTGCTGATCAGTGAATGAAAAAGATGATCGGGGATGACGTAAGCAGTAACTTCACTAATTGCTCCAACGTTACACAAACAATCCATTTTTTTTAAGGCTTCCAGTTCGCCCACCACTTCGCCCTTGCCCAAAAATTCGATGATAAAATCCTTACCGTTTTCCTCAGAGATAAAACATTTGCTGATCCCATCTTTAATGACATAGATATTGCTGATTTTTTCGCCCTGCTCAATAAAGCGGTATCCTGCCTTAAAGCTTTTAAGTGTGATGTTTGCTTCGTGGTTTTCTGCAGAAAAACGTTCAATAAAATTTAGAAAGGTAAGGTTGGTGCGTAGCATATTCTATCGGTCGAGACAAATGTCCTTTTTTAGCCCTTTGGCTTGTGTTACTTTTGTGGCACTAAAGTAAGCATAACCATGAAAAATACGATTACCGTAATTGCTTTTGATGCCGACGATACCCTTTGGGTAAATGAACCTTATTTCCGCGAAACAGAAGAGCAGTTTGCAAGTCTATTGGAAGACTTTATGCCCCGTCACAGTATTATGGCCGAGCTGTATAAAACAGAAATGGCCAATTTACCGCTTTATGGTTATGGCATTAAAGGTTTTATGCTCAGTATGCTGGAAACTTCGCTTAAAATTACATCGGCGAAAATTGACCCTATAATTGTAGAAAAAATACTCGATCTGGGGAAAGAAATGCTCAATAAACCGGTCGAATTGCTCGAAGGTGTGGAAGAAGTACTAAAAGCTTTACACGGAAAATACCGTTTAGTGGTAGCAACCAAAGGCGATTTGCTTGATCAACAGCGTAAACTTACCAAATCGGGGCTAGATCATTATTTCCATCACATCGAAATTATGAGCGATAAACAGGAAAAGGATTACCAAAAGCTGATCAGACACCTGGATTGCAGACCGGAAGAATTTTTAATGCTGGGGAATTCCTTAAAATCAGATGTACTGCCGGTATTGAACATTGGTGGGCATGCGGTGCATATCCCATTCCATACCACCTGGGTGCACGAAAGCATCGATCACACCATCGAGCATGCTAACTTTTATGAGATGGAAAGCCTGGCAGAAGTTTTGCCAAAATTAATAGAATGAAAGAAAAAATAGATATAAGTACCTGGATCAGAAAAGATCATTTTGAGTTTTTTAGCACCTTCGAAGAGCCTTTCTTTGGTGTAACCGTAGATGTAGATTGTACCGCTACCTACCATGAAGCAAAGGAGAACGGCGTTTCGTTTTTCCTGCTTTACCTCCACAAATCGCTAGCTGCGGCCAACCAGATAGAACCTTTTAGTTACCGTATTATTGATGGCGAAGTTTGGAAATATGATGTTGTAAATGCAGCTGCTACCATTAACCGGCCAAATGGTACTTTCGGTTTTGGTTATATGGATTTCCATGAGGATTTTGAAGAATTTAAAACCGAGGCCAATAAAGAAATCGAAAAGGTGCAGACTACCACTGGTTTAATCCCATCATCATCAGGCGAAAATGTGATCCATTATTCGGCGCTGCCCTGGTTAAATTTCACGTCCTTATCCCATGCCCGTAAGTACTCTTTTGCAGATAGCTGTCCGAAAATATCTTTTGGTAAAGTGCGGGATGAGAACGGAAGAAAAATAATGCCTGTTTCCATCCACGTAAACCATGCCCTGATGGATGGCTATAATGTTGCGCAATTTGTGGATGTTTATCAGAAATTACTGGACAGAAAAGAGGTTAACCATTATGTTTAACTAAAGCTTTAAGGAATAAAACCTAAAAAATATTTAATATCCGGTTAATATTAGGAATTTATTTTCGGCGATGTTTATAACTGCCGTTATTATTCCTTTCTATATTTTGGCCATCATAGCCATGTGTTACATGGATACTGTGTTTAAGGCTTTTATGTTTTTTGTGATGCTGCTCATCACTACGTTTGTGCTCTTTTTGTTCATCAATTATCCTTTACAATCGGCCATTGTGGTGATCTGTTTTATGGCAATGTTTGCTTTTAAACTAAAAGATTGATTAAAAAGATAAATTATCATTTGCAATCGAGAAAGTATTTGCTATTTTTGCAGCACAGGCCGGAAGCTTGTTTTCAATAATCTTATTTGCTCATTCAGAATTTGATTATTGAATATTTTAAAATCTGGGGGATTAGCTCATTTGGCTAGAGCGCTTCGCTGGCAGTGAAGAGGTGATCGGTTCGAATCCGATATTCTCCACTTAAACGTTCAATTAACTGGTAAATAGTTAGTTGAACGTTTTTTTTTGACATAGATTTTTCCAGAATTCAACAGGAGCAATACCTTTGCAGATATTGATACTCCTGAACTACCCAGACCTTTAGGGAGCTCCAAGAATTTTTCAGGAAAAGAAATGTAGTATTCGGATTTAACAGTTTGTTAGATAGTTTTTTTGCCGCCGGAAACAATGTTTGCCAGTGTAATTGATAAAATTTAGAATTCAATATTCTCCATTATATTAAAAAACCGATCTATTCGTTTAGATCGGTTTTTTGTTTTTGGGACACCGCATTAACAATCATATACAATCCTGACATCTAATTTTTACACGGATATTTAGTATTTGTTAACTTTTGTATTCCTCTCTCTATTTAAATAAGATAAATATACCTTTACTTATACGTGTTTTTTGTTTTTATGTTGTTGTTTTACAATGCGTTGCTTGTTTATTTGTCGTCCTGTGTGCTTATGTGCGCTTTTATTTACCGATAATATTTTGGATAAAAAAGTTTAGTATTTGTTTACTTTTGTTTACAAATATTGTTATGTTTGGTTTGAAAAAACCAAATAAAACTTTTGAAATATGATTTATTATCTATTAAAAATGCGAGCGGCACCCATTATTGCAATATGGTTGCTTGCAATTGGTGCAGTTTACGCACAAAGTACGGTTAGAGGAGCTATAACCGATGAAAGAAATTCGCCCTTACCCGGAACATCAGTAAAAATTAAGGGAAGTGTAACAGGGGTAATTACCGATAATGAAGGAAAATTTACTATTAGTGCCCCCAGCAGTTCCATCCTGGTAATTAGTTTTGTAGGCTTTAAAACAAAAGAAGTTAACATCGGAAAAGAAACAATACTTTCTATTATTCTCGATGCAGATCCAAATGCCTTAAATGAAGTGGTAGTTACTGCATTGGGTGTAAAAAAGGAAAAAAAAGCATTGGGTTATTCCGTGCAGGAGGTTAAAGGTAGCGATCTTGTAAAGGCCCGCGAGCCTAATGCCATTAGTTCTTTAACCGGAAAAGTGGCAGGTTTAACGGTGTCGCCAAGCCCTAACCTATTTGGCGATCCGGGTATCCAGTTACGTGGCCGTTCGGGGGTACTGATTGTGGTAGATAACGTAATAGTTAAATCAGACTCGTGGAACCTCAGTCCAGACGATATTGAAAGTTATTCTGTTCTTAAAGGTCCAAATGCTGCAGCACTTTATGGTGCATTGGGGATTAACGGAGCTATTGTGATCACCACAAAAAAAGGTTCGAAAAATAAGAGGGGGTTTGCTGTTGATTTTAATTCGAGCACCCAGCTCCAAACCGGATACAATGCTATCCCAAAATTCCAGTCAGAATATGGCGCAGGCGACGGCTTTAAATATGCTTTTAAAGATGGTTTGGGAAGCGGTGTAAATGATTCGGATTATTTTATCTGGGGGCCACGGTTCGAGGGGCAGCCCATTACACAATACAATAGTCCTAAAGATCCTGTAACAGGTGTTTTAATACCTTTACCCTGGCTGGCGAGGGGAAAAGATAATCTTGAAAATTTTTTAAGGAAGGGTTTGCTCAGTACAAATAATATTGCCATTTCTGCCAATAATGATAAAGGGGATATCCGCTTTTCCATGTCGCAGACTTATCAGAAAGGTACGGTACCGAACTCGCAGATTGCCTCCACAAATTTTAATGTTAACGGAGGACTTAATGTAGGCACAAAACTTCGGTTCGAAACCAATATCAATTACAATAAGCAGTATACCAAAAACTATCCCACATTGGGCTATGGTCCGCAGAGTTTAATATATCTCCTCACGGTTTGGGGCGGAACAGATTACGATGTACGCGACCTCAGAAATTATTGGAAACCCGGTAAAGAAGGTATCGAGGTTTATAACCGCGAATATACCATTTATAATAATCCATGGTTGGTAGCCTATGAAAATCTTCGTGGTTACTATAAAAACGATCTTTATGGCTACTTCAAAATGGATTATACCATTACCGATAAGGTAAAATTCAGTTTAAGGACCAATGTGAGCACCTACGATCTGAACCGGGATACAAAATATCCTTATGGAGGAACTTTTTACGCGCCATATAATAAAGTAGGCGGTTACGAACAATCATATAACCAATTATGGGAGAATAATACAGAAGGTTCATTAAGTTATACCGATAAGTTTAAAAATTTTAATTTTAAAGGTGCCTTATTTGGTAATCTGCGTACAATATCTGCTAAGCAAATATCAGGCGCTACAAAAGGAGGATTAATTGTGCCGGGGATTTATACCTTATCCAATACCAAAGAGCCCAATTCTCCATCAAATGCCCAGGCTACCAAACAGGTGGCCAGTGCCTATGGCTTTGTAGATCTGGATTATAAAAATTATGTGTTTTTAAACCTTACAGGCCGTTTCGATCGGTCTTCAACACTTCCTAAAAAAAACAACACCTATTTCTATCCGTCGGCATCATTAAGTACAGTGTTTTCCGATATGTTCAGCTTACCAAAGGTAATATCCTTTCTTAAACTCCGTGGCTCTTATGCAAACGTGGCCGGCGATCTAGGCAATCCAAACGACCCCTATGATGTTTATAATCTTGTATCAGCTTATTCAGTTTACGGCACCCGATGGAACAACAACCCCGGGGTAGGCTATTCAGGTATTCTGTATAACCCGGATATCAAACCATCAAGGGTAAAAACGGTAGAGTTGGGGTTAGAAGCACGTTTTTTAAAGAACCGTATAGGCTTTGATATAGCGTATTTTAGAAATATAGAGGGCCCCGGAATTGTAAATGTTACGGCATCAAACAGTTCGGGCGTAAGTTCTACACAAAAAAATGCTTATACCTATAAACGCAAAGGATGGGAAATTACCCTGAATGCAAGCCCGGTTAGGGGAAATGATTTTTCATGGGATATTTTGGTCAACTGGTCTACCAATCACCGGTGGTTGACCGAAATAGATGGCGTATTAACCAGGGATGGAAATATCCGTTTGGGCGATCGTGCCGATGGATATTATATTACCGATTTTCAAAGAGATGGAAATGGAAATATGATTGTGGGAACGAACGGACTGCCGGCTTATAATCCCTATGCTTCAAAAATAGGCTACTCCGACAATAAATTTATTGCAGGTATAAATAATAGCTTTAAATATAAAGCATTTAGCATTTCTTTCCAGGTTGATGGCAGGTTTGGTGGTTTGATCAATAACTATCTTGATGGTTATCAGTGGAGCGCCGGAACGCATCCGGAATCGGCAAGCGAATACCGGTATTTAGATTGGAGCAACCGTGATAACGCTGCCTGGAAAGGTTCTGTGATGACCAATGGTTTAAAAATTGTTTCCGGACAGCTTAGTACCGATCAGGATGGGAAGGTGATTTCTGATACACGCGTTTTTGCCCCGAATAATGTACCTGTTTTATGGCAAACCTGGGCACGCAACTATTATCAGTCCGGCGATCAACTGGCAAGAAGCAGAACCTTTGTAAAACTCCGCGAAGTAGTGTTTACCTATAACCTGAGCACTAAACTGCTCGAAAAAACAAAGTTCCTTCAAAGTGCCAGCGTATCATTGGTTGGACGTAACCTGCTGTATTTTACCGGAAAGGGAACAAAGAATTTAGATCTTGATCAGTTTACGGGGAGCAATTCAGAGTTTCAGACCCCTTCTGTTAAAAGTTTCGGACTTAACCTCAATTTAACTTTTTAAGCAACGCAATTATGAAATATATGTATATGATATGCCTTATGGTAATAATGGCATACAGTGGCTGTAAAAAAATAGATGGGCTGCAGCAAAATCCGGCAGCTATTTACGAACCTAACCCGCAGTTACTATTAACAGGAATACTGCTCGATATGAGGGAAGGGCCCTGGGGAAGCGATCAGATCAATAATCAGTTTATGGTAATCAATGAGAGTTTTTATGGTAATCAGGCTTATACCTGGGGTGCATTGTCGTTTTCAGGATTCGATCAGCTCCGTAATATACAGCAGCTCGAAATAGAATCTGCGAAAAAAGGAGATGAAGGAAAACCTTATTTGGCACTGGCAAAATTTTTTAAAGCCTATTTTGCAATAGGTATGACCGAGCGATTTGGCGATATTCCATTTTCGCAGGCCCTGAAAGCACGTAGCGAAGGCATATTTCAACCAGAATATGATCTCCAGAAAGATGTTTATAAACAATGCCTCCAATTATTAGAAGATGCAAATACAGACATTGGTCCGTTGGTTACTGCTGGAAAAAGCATTAACGGAGATTTTTTTTACGCAGGTAAACTTGATAAATGGCAAAAACTGATTAATTCCTACCGTTTGCGCATACTCATCAGTTTAAGCAAACGTGCTGATGATACACCGGAACTTAATATTAAACAGCAATGTGCCTCGATCTTGAATAATCCTTCAAAATACCCATTGATATTGGTTAACGAAGATAATTTTCAGTTGGTTTACAACAGCACAACACGTGATAATAATTATCCGCTTTGGCCGGCCGATGGTGTAGTGGTTAAGCAGGATCTCCGGAATAATTTAGGCGATACCTATATCAAAATATTAACGGCAACAAAAGATCCCAGGGTGTTTGTAGTGGCCAACCCAACAGAATCTGCAAAAGCCTCCGGCGATCCGGATTATGCTAAAAAGTTTACCTCCTTTAGTGGTGGCCGCACCGGAGAATTGCAAACAACGCTTAAAAGCCAGGCTGTGGCCGGTAAACTGTCTACCATTAATTTCGATTACTGGGTGGCGTCCCCATCAGGTATTCCCTATGTTATGCTAGGTGGCTACGAAACGGAATTTTCTATCGCTGAAGCCATCAACAGGGGCTGGTTAAGTGGCGATGCTGGCGACCATTTAAAAAAGGGGGTTACTTTATCCATGAAATTTTATGGGATCAGCAATCAGGCTATTCTCGATTATTTTAATGTTGCCGGTAACGAATATGCAGGCAATAATGCCGCCGGACTGGAACAGTTATTAAGCCAAAAATATGTTGCTTTTTTCCAGAATTCGGGCAGACAGGCTTTCTATAATAACAGAAGGACCGGAATTCCAAAATTTGATATAGGCCCCGCAAATAGCAACAATAATCAGATTCCCGTGAGGTGGGCCTATCCAACAACCGAATACTCTACGAACGAGGTAAACTTAAAAAAATCATTGCAGCGCCAGTTTAACGGTTCCGATACCAGAAACGATGTAATGTGGCTTGTTAAATAAGTGATATTGATAAGGCAATATGCTTTTGCGTTATTGCTTATTGATGATAATAATTTAACCCATTATCCTAAAGGCCGATCCAGATTAATGGGTCGGCCTTTTTTACTCCGGAACAATATTTTTATGATATAATTTTTGATATAGGTCATGTATTATCGAAATAAGATGAAAAACCTTTTAAACCATTCCGTGTTTGTTTAAAGTGCCGCTTGTAAACCAACAGAATTTTGATAGCTTTATTTTTTTAATATACTTAAATGGCTAAAACGAAAAAACAGCCGGAGGCTTCAGCAATTGGGGCAATCTCTAAAACACTTACAGGAATTTCTGGACTTGATGAAATTACCCTCGGCGGACTACCAACAGGGCGCCCTACATTAATTTGTGGAGAGGCTGGATCAGGAAAAACACTTTTCTCAATAGAATTTATTGTTAAAGGCGCACTTGACTATAACGAACCCGGTGTATTTATGGCCTTTGAAGAAAAGGCCGATGAACTTAAAACCAATGTTGCATCGTTAGGTTTTGATCTTGATAAACTGGAAAAAGAGAAAAAAATACGCCTTGATTATGTACATATCGATCGTTCGGAAATAGAGGAAACCGGAGAATACGACCTTGAAGGTCTTTTTATACGTTTGGGCTATGCCATTGATAGCATCGGGGCAAAACGCGTGGTATTGGATACGATTGAAAACCTTTTCTCGGGCTTAAAGAACGAAGGTATTCTCCGTGCAGAAATTCGCAGGTTATTCCAGTTCCTTAAATCAAAAGGTGTTACTGCTGTAATTACCGGCGAACGTGGCGAAAAAAGCCTTACCCGGCAGGGATTGGAAGAATATGTATCCGACTGCGTAATTCTTTTAGACCATAGGATCATCAATCAAATATCTACCCGTAGGTTAAGGATTGTAAAGTACAGGGGCTCGGTTCATGGTACAAACGAATATCCGTTCTTAATTGATGATGAGGGAATTTCAGTATTACCGGTAACCTCATTAGAACTCAATAAAAAAGTTTCTTCAGATAGCATTTCATCAGGTGTACCTGCATTGGATAAGATGCTGGGTAATGCTGGCTTTTTTAGGGGAAGCAGTATCTTGGCCTCTGGTACAGCAGGAACGGGCAAAACCAGTATAGCGGCCAGTTTTGCCAATGCAACCTGCTTAAGAAATGAAAAATGTTTGTTTTTTGCTTTCGAGGAATCCCCAAAGCAGATTATCCGCAACATGCGTTCTATCGGCATGGATCTGCAAAAACATGTAGATAAGGGAAAGCTGGAGTTTTATGCCTCGAGGCCAACATTGTTTGGCTTAGAAATGCACCTGGTTGCCATCCATAAGGCCATACGTAAATTTAAACCAGATGTGGTTATTCTCGATCCCATTACCAACCTCATCACCATCGGATCGGTAAGTGAGGTGAAAACCATGTTGGTGCGTTTGATCGACTTTTTACAAACCGAACAGATTACCGTAATGTTTACCGCATTAACACTTAATAATATTGTTAATGAGCAAACTGATGAAGGTGTATCATCATTGGTTGATGCATGGTTATTGATCCGGGATATTGAAAACAACGGTGAACGGAACAGGGGCCTTTATATCATGAAATCGAGGGGGATGAAACATTCCAATCAGATCAGGGAATTTATCATTACCGATAAAGGATTAGATCTCGTTGACGTATTCCTTACTGAAGATGGCGTACTAACCGGTTCTGCCAGAGAGGCCAGGTTATTGCTTGAGCAAACAGGCGAAATTATCCACGAGCAGGCCATCAGCAGAAAAGACAGGGAACTTATCCGGAAACGGAAAGTGCTCGAATCAAAAATTGATAGCCTTCGGTCGGAGTATGAATCTGCAGAAGAAGAATTAAATAAAGTTTATGTAGAAGAAGCGTTGAAAAAGCAGATTATGGGCGATACTTTGTCAAAAATGACCGATCTGCGCCGTGCCAATGTATCAGCACAAGAAAAGTCTATATCAAAAAAAGGAAAAAAATAGTGGGTAAATTATATGAATTGCGGCTATATGTTGCAGGACGAACGTCGAAATCGGTAGTTGCTTTAGAAAACCTGAAGAGAATATGTGAAGAACATTTACAGGGAAAATACAGCATTGAAGTGATCGACCTTTTGGAAAAACCACAGCTTGCCGAGGGCGATCAGATCCTGGCCATTCCTACCCTGGTTAAAAAAGTGCCCGAACCTGTTCGGAAAATAATAGGCGATCTTTCCAATGTGGAAAAAGTATTGGTCGGACTTGATATCCGTCCAAGAATGACGGACTAAACATGGAAAATAACGGTGGTTTAAATCCTGACAATGGTACAACAGGTGAGCATTTTAATTTACGGCTTTTTATAGCCGGTTCTTCGCCTGTTTCTGCACGGGCGATTAAAAATATCCGCGATATCTGTGAAGAATTTCTTAAAAACAGGTATACGCTCGAAATCATCGATGCCCACCAACAGCCATTATTGGTAAAGGACGAAAATGTAACTGCCATCCCGATGTTGATCAAAAAAACGCCTTCGCCCAAAAAGCGTTTAATCGGTGATTTTTCAAATCTCGAGAAGGTATTATTGGGGCTGGGAATAAGATAAATGGAAAAATCCGGTGAATATATAAAACTCGAAGAGGCCTACCGTGAACTTAAGTTCCAGCTGGAGGAAGCGAATGATATCATCAATGCTATCCGCTCCGGAGAGGTTGATGCACTTGTGGTAAATGGGAAAGACGGCCACCAGCTTTTTACATTAAAAAGTGCCGACCAATCTTACCGGATTTTTATTGAACAGATGACGGAGAGCGCCTTAACACTCGATAAGGATAATAATATATCGTATTGCAACTCCCAATTTGCCGGGCTCTGCAAAATCCCATTGGAAAAGGTTATCGGTTCAGGTTTTTTGAACTTCGTAGATTCAGAATACCAGAATTTTGCCAAAGAAATTATTGATGGGGCCTGGGAAGTAGAAACCAAGGCCGAACTTTGCATCCAAAATGCTTTGGGCGAACGTATCGCTGTACAACTTTCACTAAAAGTACTCAATCTTGATGAAGGCCTGGCATTAAGTATAATTGTTACTGACCTGAGCGGGATCAAAAAGACAGAAAAGCTCCTGCAGATCAAAAATGCCGAACTGGAAGAAGCCAGGATGGTGGCAGACGAGTTGAACCAAAACCTCGAAAAAATTGTCCATTCAAGAACACTCGAGCTTGAAGTCAAAAATACGGAACTGATTATTGCATTAAACAATCTTAAAGAAAGTGAGGATAACCTTCATTCGGCCTTTAATGCCGGCGAGCTGGGCAGCTGTAGCCTTGATCTGCAAACCGGTAGGGCAGAAATGTCGGAGAAATTCCGTGAACTTTATGGCTTGCCGGTTTCCGGAGAGATTAACTGGGATATGGTACTTAGTGCTGTAGAACCGGAATATATCCCCGAACTCAATATTGTACTCGAAAAGTGCATTACAAAAGGTAAACCGGTTGATAGTACTTATCCGATCAGGCATCTCATTACCGGAGAAAGAAGATGGATGCGGGTAGTTGGTAAATGTAAAACAGATGAGAACAACAAAGCCATAAGTGTTTATGCTGTATTAATGGATGTAACCGACCAAAAACAGGACGAACAGCGGAAAAATGATTTTATTGCGATGGTAAGTCACGAACTTAAAACGCCGCTAACTTCTATGAAAGGCTACATCCAGGTGCTTCAATTAAAAGCTCGTCAGGAAAACCTCGCATTTTCAAATAAGGCATTAGAAGGAGCTGAACGCCAGATCGGTAAAATGACCAATATGATCAATGGCTTTTTGAATGTATCCCGTTTAGAATCCGGAAAAATTTCGATGGATTTTAAAAACATCGAACTCACCGAGCTGGTAAAAGAAGTAATCGAAGAATATGCTACAACAATAACCAGTCATCACTTTCAGCACCAGTTTACCGATAAGTTGTTTATTAAGGCCGACTGGGATAAATTAGGGCAGGTAATCAATAACCTGATCAGCAACGCTATAAAATATTCGCCTATAAGCAGCCAGATCTTCATCAATTGTTTTCGTGATGGGGATGCGGCCGTATTTAAAATTACCGATCAGGGAATGGGGATTAGTTCTGGCAATCTGCCAAGGTTATTTGAGCGTTTTTATAGGGTAGAAAATGCAAGTACTGCTACTGTTGCCGGTTTTGGAATCGGCCTGTACCTTTCTGCAGAAATCATCAAACGCCACGGTGGAAAAATCTGGGCCGAAAGCGAACTGGGTAAAAGCGCAACATTTTATTTTAGTATACCTCTTGCCGGTTGAGTTTAATAATGAAGAATTAATGGGTAACTATCTAAATCGCATTTAAATATCCAGGCTTGATTACCAGGCGCACTGACATAAAAAATACCCATCACAAATGAATCCATCAACATTCGTAAAGCTTCTCAGAAAAACCGTTATTGAAGAAAATCTCTTATCTTATCAAAAATTGCTGTCAACAACAAAAGAAGCATCTGATCCGGTCTGGAAAAGTATTTTACCTATTTATCATAACTTAAATGAAGAACAGAAGGTAGCCTTTTTAAATTTTTTACGCATTGTTGAGATTAATACCCTGTCCCATGTCCTGGGTATATTGGATGGCAGTTCATCAAAATATGAAATAAGTGAAGACCTGGTTTTGATATCCGATCAAAGCAGCGAAAAAATCAATGGCGATCTGCAAGACATTTTTTTAGCATTAGAAGGCTATTGATCATCCAATTTCTGACTGTGTATTATCGTTTTGTTAACCTAATTATAAATATAATAGTAAAAGCCGCGAAACTTTCTGCAAAGCGCTGATCCATAACCCTCATAGATTCTGACTATTCCTATATAGAATTAAATGATTGTGATTAGTTAAGCCGATTCCCTAAATTTATATTATTCCTGATCAACAACAGGATAATTAGCTTGTTATTAACAAAACATCATTAATATGGAAAAAGAATCGAACGACATCAGTAAATGCCCGTTCCACAACGGAAGTATGAAGAGCAATGTAGGTGGCAGTGGTACCAGAAACAACGATTGGTGGCCTAACCAGTTAAAATTAAACATTTTACGTCAGCATTCTAGCTTGTCCAACCCGATGGATGGTGAGTTTAATTATGCTGAAGCATTTAAAAGTCTCGATCTGAATGCACTAAAAGCCGACCTTCATGCGCTGATGACCGATTCGCAGGATTGGTGGCCGGCAGATTTTGGCCACTATGGTGGCTTATTTATCCGTATGGCCTGGCACAGCGCCGGTACTTACCGTGTAGGCGATGGCCGTGGTGGTGCAGGGGCGGGCTTACAGCGTTTTGCGCCTTTAAACAGCTGGCCCGATAACGTGAGTTTGGATAAAGCACGCCGTTTACTTTGGCCAATTAAACAAAAATACGGTCGTAAAATTTCCTGGGCCGATTTATTGATCCTGACCGGAAATATTGCTTTAGAATCGATGGGTTTTAAAACATTCGGTTTCGCCGGTGGAAGGGAAGATGTTTGGGAGGCTGATGAATCGGTATACTGGGGTTCGGAAACTACCTGGTTGGGCGGCGATCTGCGTTATGCACATGGATCAGACGGAGCACATAAAGCTCATGGCGTAGTGGTAACCGATGATGATGCAGATGGAGATGTACATACCCGTAACCTCGAAAAACCGCTTGCTGCCGTACAAATGGGATTGATTTATGTAAATCCTGAAGGACCGGACGGTAACCCTGATCCAATTTTGGCTGCAAAAGATATCCGCGATACTTTTGGCCGTATGGCCATGGATGATGAGGAAACCGTTGCATTAATTGCAGGTGGGCATACCTTTGGTAAAACCCATGGTGCAGCTTCGGCAGACCACGTTGGTAAAGAGCCTGAGGCTGCAGGCATTGAAAGCCAGGGTTTGGGGTGGAGCAGCAGTTATGCTTCTGGAAGTGGTGCTGATGCCATTACCAGTGGTTTGGAGGTAACCTGGACAACCACGCCAACAAAATGGAGCAATAATTTCTTCGAAAACCTTTTTGCATTCGAATGGGAATTAACCAAAAGCCCGGCTGGTGCACACCAATGGGTAGCTAAAAATGCCGATGCCATTATTCCGGATGCATTTGATGGTTCGAAAAAACATTTGCCAACCATGCTTACCACCGATCTTTCTTTAAGGTTCGATCCGGCCTACGAAAAAATATCACGTCGTTTCTTAGAAAACCCTGATCAGTTTGCAGATGCTTTTGCGCGCGCCTGGTTTAAACTTACCCACCGCGATATGGGCCCTGTTGCACGTTACCTTGGTCCGGATGTGCCGCAGGAAGAATTGCTTTGGCAAGATCCGATCCCGGCTGTTAACCACGCGTTGATCAATGAAATTGATGTAACCATATTAAAAGAAAAAGTACTTTCGAGTGGTTTAAGCATTGCCGAACTGGTTTCTACCGCATGGGCTTCTGCAGCTACTTTCCGCGGATCGGATAAACGTGGTGGTGCAAATGGTGCACGTATCCGTTTGGCCCCGCAAAAAGATTGGGAGGTGAATAATCCTGCCCAACTGCAAAAAGTGTTAAATGTGCTCGAAAAAATCCAGCAGGAATTTAACGGTGCACAGGCCGATGGCAAAAAAGTATCGCTGGCTGATTTAATTGTACTGGCCGGCGCTGCTGCGGTAGAAAAAGCTACCGGACATTCGGTTAATGTACCATTTACTCCAGGTAGGGCAGATGCTTCGCAAGCGCAAACCGATGTAGAATCGTTCGGTTATTTAGAGCCGCTTGCCGATGGATTCCGTAATTACCGTAAATCAAAATCGAGGGTTTCTACAGAAGAATTTTTAATAGACAAAGCACAGTTGCTTAATTTAACCGCTCCTGAGTTAACTGTTTTGGTAGGTGGTTTACGTGCGCTTGATACCAATTTCGACGGTTCGAAAAATGGTATCTTAACCGATAAACCGGGGCAATTAACCAACGATTTCTTTGTAAACCTGCTGGATATGGAAACCGCCTGGAAAGCTGTTGCCGAAGATAAAGAACTCTATATCGGAAGCAGCCGGGCAACCGGTCAGCCAAAGTGGACCGCAACCCGTGCCGACCTTGTATTTGGTTCTAATTCAGAACTAAGGGCAATTGCCGAAGTATATGCCAGTGCAGATGCACAGCAAAAGTTTGTAAAAGATTTTGTGGCTGCCTGGAATAAAATCATGAATGCAGATCGTTTTGATCTGAAATAATAAATAAAATATAGATTGCTAGAGGCTCCCGTTTAAAATCGGGAGTCTTTTTTTATGGCTTCAATTATCGATATTTGAATTAAATCATCTACTAATGGGCACAGAAAAACATATTTATATTATAGGTTATGGCGTAATTGCGAAAGGATTGGCCGTTGCGCTTTCGTTAAATGGAAAAAACGTAACCATTATCCGTGGAAGTGTGGATGGTGGAGACGATGAGCAGGAAAATATAAATGTGAGCTCAGGAGAGCTGAACGTTAATGCCACGATAACCATTAGTACTTTTGCCAATCATACAACGCTTGATGGATTGATCCTGCTGGCCAATAAATCTTTCGGGAACGAAAAACTGGCCGAACGTTTGGTAAGATATGGGAAAGATCTACCCGTTGTTTTCCTTCAGAACGGACTTGGCATAGAAGATGCCTTTATCGGCCAGGGTTTTACCCAACTGCACAGGTGTGTGCTCATGACGACCAGTCAGGCACTGGAGAACAAAAAGGATGTACGTTTAAAAGTGGTTGGGCCATCGCCAGTAGGAGTTGTAAAAGGCTCAAATGAAGAACTTAACCAAATTATCGGACAGATTAATACTGGTCTTTTTCCTTTTAGGACTGAAGAAAACATCCAGCCTTTTGTATGGAAAAAGGTAATTACCAATTGCGTATTCAATTCCATCTGTCCGTTGCTCGAAATAGATAATGGCGTTTTTCACCGGAATGAAACAGCGCTCGCTTTGGGTAAAAAAGTAATAACCGAATGTATTGCTGTTGCCAATGCAAATGGTATTGCGCTAACTGTTGATGAACTGGTTCAAAATGTATTCAACATCAGCAAGGCATCCGATGGGCAAACCATATCAACCTATCAGGATATACTCAACAAGCGCGAAACGGAAATTGAAACCTTAAATTTTGCAGTGGCTAAGCTGGGTGGCCTTTGCGGGCAGAATTTGCCCATAACTTTAATGCTCGGCGAAATAACGAAGCTTAAATCCGAGCTTTTTAGGGAATAAGGCTAATTATTTAGTTAATCAAATCACAACATACTTAATTAGTTAAATTTATTATCTTTGCAGCGTTCCTAATAATCAATCTTTTTAATGTTTAGGAAATATGACAGCATACTCATCCATATCATCCCCTTCGCACATTGCTTAAAAGCAATATAACGGTGTATTTTCTTTAGTTTTTTCAGGTTGCCCTAATTGGCGGTTGTTTTACTATTGCGTTATTTATTTTCTGCGGCTAAAAAGGGGTATGTCCTTATTCAGGGACGAATCTGAGATCCAAATTAAGTTAAAAGAAATTAAATGGAAGTCCGATGGACATACATGAACTGCCGTACAGGATCAAATCTGCACGGAGAAAAAAACGTCTGGTAAAAACAGACCGGGATAAACAATTAATCAGCCTCGATAAAAGAAGAAATTTACTTGATGAGCTGCAGGCGGCATTACCAATGGTACCGCTCGAAAACCCTTATCAAAGAGGATGGAAAAGATTTTTTGTTTTGAGGGC
Organism: Pedobacter sp. UBA5917; assembly: GCF_002432345.1. Taxonomy (GTDB): domain Bacteria; phylum Bacteroidota; class Bacteroidia; order Sphingobacteriales; family Sphingobacteriaceae; genus Pedobacter. The sequence continues at coordinate 18,521 of NZ_DJDT01000060.1, read as the reverse complement.
AGATATTGTCCATAGCCCAAGGGCCGAATTTTATAATACACTGCTCCAGAAAATAAACACTTTTGAGTATCATCATGATAAATCTTTTAAACGGAAAAAACGTCGTAGGGGAAGGTATGGTTATGAAATTAAAAGGCAATCGCTGCGCGAACTTACGCCCTATTTATGGCAAAGCAGTAAATTAAACCTTTCAGAGCAGGAAAAAGCATGTTTTGGCCAAGTGGAAACCTATGATATTAAAACACGCCGGCCTGAAATTAAGTATGTATTTACTGAACCCTGGCGTTACGTCCTAAAAATTGCACCGCATATGGTTACCCATAAGCAATTATTTGATGCCGATATCAGGCAGGAAATTGGTTACATAGATGACCACATAACCCGCAATAATCTGAACAACCGGATACATGTGTTAACAAATGGAAGAAAGCGCAACGCCTATAAATATTATAATTCATTTGCAAAATACGGCCTGATTAAAAAATTGCCAAAGTACAACACAAAAGAAGCATATTATGAATTGGATATTTAATTAGAATTTTCAGTATCCAGAACTTAGGTTTTAGCGAGAGGCTAAGACCAGTTGCGCTCCCCGTGTCGTCATTTCGAGCGGAGTGCAACGTAGCCGAGAAATCTATCTCGAGATAGATCTCTCCATTCCACTGCGTTTCAGTCAAGATGACAACACCTTTTATTAAACTTTATTTTGGGTCAGGATTTTTAAAATCTTGACCCTCATCATAAAATTTATAAGATTTTTTGAACCAAAATTAAAATAAGTCTTAAAATGCTGATGACATAACCATGACGCATGATCTTTATCGTTTTTTAAATTAAAGATCCGTTCAAAATTTTTAGCGCCTGTAAAAGTAATCATACTGTAATTCCTTATGTACGTTAAAGTATGCCGTTTGTAACAAAATTATATTCTTGATTTTGTGCTAAAATGGTTATTATTGAGTAGATAAATCGTTTTATCTATAACCAAATATAATGAAGAGCCTAGGTACATTTACTCCCTTTTGTGCGGTGTATAACTGTGTAGTTTACATCGGTGTATGTTTATCCTTTTCTGAAGATGTAATCCCCGGTTACATTAGTGTCTATTACCCAAAGCCTTCTGATTAATTTATTGATGATTCCAGTCAATTATTCTCTTTCGAATAGTTGATAAAACGTTTTACCCGTAATAGGGTGAATTATAAACTATTAACTAATCATTAACTAAAGCTAAACTAAATGAAAATCAATCTACTCAAGATTTCAGGGCTTTCTGTGCTTTTTCTGCTCAATAGTCCTGCATTTTCAATGAATCCGGTTGCAGCAAAATCAAGTGGATTTTCTGTGCCTGAAATGCCTTTTAGGCAAATTCAGAGCCGAAAAGTAGTCACTGGGACCGTATTGGATGAAAAAAATATGCCTATTCCGGGGGTGGGCATTAAAAACATCACCTCGGGTAAAACGGCGGTAACAGATGAGTCGGGTAAATTCAGCATCGAAGCCAATCCAAGGGATGTACTCCGCTTTTCTTATGTGGGTTACGAAAACAAAGATGTTACCGTAGGAGAACAGAGTAATCTCAGCATTAAACTGGCGGTTGCCGAGGCCAGTAAACTCGATGATGTGGTAGTAATCGGTTATGGTACTGTGAAAAAGAGCGACCTTACCGGTTCGGTAGGTGTGGTAAAAGCCAGCGAGCTGCAGGAACGTCCGGCACCATCGTTAAACCAGGCTTTGGCAGGCCGTATTACCGGGGTACAGGTAAATACCAACTCGGGTAGGCCAGGCGGACAAACGAACATCAAAATCAGGGGTTTCAGTTCCATCAACACCAGTAATAACCCGCTTTATGTGGTAGATGGGGTAGCTTTACCGGTAACTACCCAAACGCAGAACAGTAACGCCATCGATTTTATCAACCCAAGCGATATTGCATCGGTAGAGGTATTAAAAGATGCATCGTCTACTGCAATCTATGGTGCAAGGGGTGCCAACGGTGTAATTTTAATCACCACCAAAAAGGGAACAGCCAATTCGCAGCGCATTACCTACGATGCCGATTTTGGTATCAATACTTTGGGGCCGCACCATGTAAAAATGCTCGATGCCTATGAATATGTAAAAGTTCAGGATCTGGCTTACGAAAACATCAAGGTTTACGATCCGGTAGGCTGGGCAGCAGGTAACTATGCTTCTACCCCGGTTCCAAAGGCAGCAAGGATTGCTTTGCCACAATTTTTTGATGGTAACGGAAATCCGCTGTACAATACCGATTGGTTAAAAGAATCGACCCAGAACAAACTTTCGCAAAACCACCAGTTGGGTTTTACCGGTGGGAACGAAAACAATACCTATGGTGTTTTTGTGGGCTACCGCGATGATGAAGGTCTTTTATTGAATTCTTATTTAAAACGTTATTCGGGCAGGTTTAATTTCGAAAGTAAAATTAAACCCTGGTTAAAAGTTGGAGGTAATTTAAGCTACAACAACCAGGACGAAAATATTGTAGATCAGGGAACGGGCGGATTAAACTCGGTGCGTATGATTACCGAGGCATTCCCTTTTCTTCCGATAAAACTGGCCGATGGCAAATGGGGAGATAATAAACTGATCCCATGGGCAGAAGGCGGTTCTAATCCGGTGCACATTTTAACCGATCAGCGTTATAACATGATTACCCAAACCTCGTTGGGAAGTGTTTACTCTACCATCAGCTTTTCTAAAGATCTCGAATTCCGTACCCAGTTGGGCGCCAATGTGGTAAGCCGTAACATTAACGAGTACAATGCGAAACAATTATATGGCATTTCAGACGGGCAGAACGGAACAGCAAACGTAACCAACGACAGGGAAACTTTCTGGTCGTTAGAGAATTACTTAACCTATAATAAACGTTTTGCCGAATCGCATGCGATTAATGCTTTATTGGGTATTTCGTGGCAGGCTACCAATTTCTTCAGCAATACCAGTCATGCAGAGAATTTTGTAACCGATTTTTACGGCAATAACAACATGGGCTCGGGAAGTAAATCCATCACTGTAGGCTCAAGCCGCAACCGATCGGCCTTTAATTCTTATTTCGGAAGATTAAACTATGCCTTTAAAGATAAATACCTGGTAACTTTTACCGGTAGGGTAGATGGATCTTCGAAATTTGGGGAGAACCATAAATTTGCCTTTTTCCCTTCTGCAGCCCTGGCGTGGAAAGCTTCTGACGAAGATTTTCTTAAAGGAAACAAAACCGTTTCTAATTTAAAGCTAAGGGCAAGTTACGGTTTAAGCGGTAACTCTGAGCTTCCTGCATATCAATCACTTGCTACTTTGGTTAACAATTCGGCCATTATCAACGATACAAGGGTAACCGGTATCGGTATCGGCAGGTTGGCCAACCCCGATCTGGTTTGGGAGAAAACCGCACAGGTTGATGCCGGTTTAGAACTGGGTTTATTTAACAACCGCATTAATTTAGAAGCCGATCTGTACTACAGAAAAACAACCGATATGTTGCTTGATGCACCGGTACCACGTACTTCGGGTTTCTCTGTTATCAGGAAAAACGTTGGTTCGATGCAGAACAAAGGCCTGGATTTAGGTATCAATACGGTGAATATCCAAACAGACGATTTTACCTGGAAAACAGCTTTCAATATTTCACTTAACCGCAACAAGGTACTTTCTTTGGCTACCCCGGATGATATTTTTGGTGTTGGTAACCCGAATTTCACTAACCAAACCGGTATTATCAGGGTTGGCGAGCCGGTAGGTTCGTTCTGGGGATTGGTGCGTTTAGGTACATGGAGCGAGGCCGAAAGGGCCGAAGCCGCTAAATACGTGAGCTACCGTGGCGGTAAACCCCTGCTTCCGGGTGATATTAAATACCTGGATGTTAATGGAGACCATGCCATTACCGATGCCGACCGTCAGATTATCGGTAACGGATCGCCAAAAGGATGGGGATCGTTCTCCAACTCGTTACGTTATAAAAACTTCGATTTTATTGTTGAGCTTCAATACTCTTATGGTAACGATGTGCTGAATATGACACACCACTCTGGTGAAGACAGACAGGTGCAGGCGAACAGTTTTGCAAGTGTATTAAATGCCTGGACTCCTCAGAACCAGAACACACCGATTGCTGCCATCAGGGATCAGGCTGCTGGTTATGTGACCAACGTAGATACCCATTGGCTCGAAGATGGTTCTTTCATCCGTGGTAAAAACCTTTTGCTTGGTTATACTTTCAATAAAACGTTGGTAGAAAAATTACGTTTAAATAGGTTGCGTGTTTATGCATCTGTTCAGAATTTCTTCCTGGCCACTAAATATACCGGTAACGATCCGGAGGTAACCACTTATGGAAACGTATTTGCACAGGGACAAACATTTTTCGATTATCCAAAACCAACAACTTTTATGGTTGGCTTAAACATCGGATTATAATATTAACTAAAGAAAGGATATTAAAATGAAAATAAATATAAAAAATATCGCTGCCCTGTTATTGCTTGGTGGTGCTATCATCGGTAATTTGGGATGTAAGAAGTTTTTGGATGAAACCGATCCGACCAATCTTTCTCCCAACAGTTTTTATACCCTGCCCGAACATGCAGAAGCAGGTATTGCCGCAGTTTATTCCGAAATCAGGTTTATTGGCGGTGGTGCCGGTATTTTCTCTAACAACTGGCAGATGCTTGATGCGCCTACGGGTATCCAAACCACAGAAACAGCGCAGAACTCGGATCTGAACAACCTATATTCACTGATTTACGACGGATCGAACCTGCACGTTAATCAAAACTGGAATGGCTTTTACAAAGTAATTGCCCAAACCAATCTGGTATTGGATAAAGTACCGGGTATTAACCCAATGGATGCTGCACAGAAAAAAAGGATTTTGGGCGAAGCATCCTTCATCAGGGCATGGGCCTATTTTTACCTGGTGCGTTTGTGGGGCGATGTGCCATTGATCACCAAACCGATTACCAGCCCTAACGATCCTAATTTTTCGCCATCTAGAACTCCACAGGAGCAGGTTTACAAACAGATTGTTGACGACCTTGTTTCGGCAGAAGCTGCAGGTTTACCCTATATGGATGCAAGCGGACGCGTTTCTACCGCGGCCATTAAATCAGAACTGGCAAAAGTTTATTTAACTATGGCCGGCCAACCATTAAATAAAGGTGCTGCCTACTACAGGTTAGCTGCCGATAAGGCAAAAGAAGTAGTTGATTATGCTGCTGCAAATACCGGTAGTTTAGGTTTATACACTACATATGCTGCTATACGTGATGCCAAAAACGATAACAAGTTAGAGCATCTTTTCGGGATCCAGTATAATGATGCTGCCGGAGCCGGTAATCCACTACAATCGTCGTACCTGCCATTGCACCAGCCATTGGTTTCTAAAATCGACGGAATCGGAACTTCGATCCCAACCCAAAGTTTTTATGCTTCTTACGAGGCAGGCGATTTAAGGGCTAAAAACAGAGATGGTTATTTCTTTACCGATTATTATACCGATGGTTTTAAATTACCTTTGATCAACCGTGGCAAACCTTATATTTTTAAACATTTCGATGTAATTGCAAACGGAACACTGGGCGTAGAAGGGACCAGCAGAAGTGATCTGAATATTCCGCAGATCCGTTTTGCCGAAACCCTGTTAATTTATGCGGAAGCACAGAACAGGGCCGATGGTGCGCCAAATGCTGCTGCCTATACTGCTGTAAACGCCATCAGAAAAAGAGCGCAATTGGCCGATCTTGCCGGTTTAAGCCAAACCCAGTTCGAAGAAGCGGTATGGAGAGAGCGCTGGCACGAACTATGTTACGAGGGTATCACCTGGTTTGATATGGTCCGCTTGCGTAAAGTGTATAACGAGGGTACTAATGGTTTCGATAATTTTGTTGGCCACATTAACAAAAGCGTAAATCAACCTTTACAGACCAAACACCTCCTGTTCCCGATTCCTACACCGGAAATTAAGAACAACCCTAATTTAACCCAAAATACGGGATATTAATAAGATGTTTTAAGGTTGGTGGCGCACCAACTAGAAAACAAAAAGTGGGTACCTGAAATTTCAGGCACCCACTTTTTGTTCAGTCGTCACCCTGAATTTATTTCAGGGTCTATTTTGCAAGAAAGATGCTGAAAAATTCAGCATTACCGCTTTTTACAATTTTCCCAACTCCCCATTAATAAAGGCAAGTTCATCATTGCTGATCTCGAAATCCATAGCTGCTGCATTCGATATGGCCTGTTCTGCATTTCTGGCACCAGCAAGCACAACGGTGATGCCTTCCTGCAAAGTTGTCCAGCGTAATACCAATTGTGCTACACTTGCATTTTTTGCTTCGGCAATCGGTGCAATATTCCCTAAAAAGGTTTTTACCGCTTTAAGATCAAACTGGCTGAAATAACCATTGCGGTGATCATCTGCCTTCAGTTTTTCATTGCTGAAATACTTGCCTGATAAAAGCCCTCTTTCCATCGGACTATAAGCAATAATACCAATATTGTTTTTCAAAGTGTATGGGATAAGATCCTTTTGAATACCTCTGTTCAGCATACTGAACGATACCTGGTTTGATGCCGGTTGATGTACCCTGGCCGCATTTTCCAGTAATGCTACATCCGCGTTAGATAGACCTGCAGCTAGTATTTTCCCATCTTTAATTAACTGAGCTACTGCTTCCATGCTTTCTTCAACAGGTGTGGTTGGATCAGGCCAGTGCTGTTGTAAAAGATCGATATAATCGGTTCCTAAACGTTTTAGGCTATCTTCTACTTCCTTAATAATCGATGCTTTGCTCGAGTAGCGGTAAATGGGCACTGCTTTACCATTGTTTTCTGCATCAAAAAAATGTTCTCCCTTGCCGTTATTGCTTCCGTCCCAAACCAGGCCGAATTTTGTTAATAACTGTATTTTCGATCGGTCGTATCCCTTAATGGCTTCGCCAATAATTTCCTCGCTTAACCCAAAGCCATAAAAAGGTGCGGTATCAATAGTGGTAATCCCGTTATCTATTGATGCTTTAACCGCTTCGATAGAATCTTTTCTTTCATTTCCGCCCCACATGTTGCCACCAATGGCGAAAGCGCCATACGAAATGGCTGATAATTTAAGTGTTGTATTTCCTAATTTTCTATATTCCATGATCTATGTGTTTTTGTAAGCGCAAAATTTCATAAATCCATGTTATTATCAAAATAAGTTAAATTAGGTCTTGCTATTATAAAAGTGATAGATATTGTCCTTTTTAAATATTGCACCACCGATATATAATATTTTTTACGACCGGGTGCAGTAAGGGCAAAGAGGATTGGGGCTAGTGTTTTCCTCTGTTTCTCTGTGCCTTTTATCTGTTGCCTCTGTGGTAAAATAAGACATGCAGTTTATCTGTAAGCCGGTAGCCAGCTGCCAGAATTAAACAGCCACTGGGATGAAATCAACCATTAAAATACGCCAATCCCGAAATTAATTACATCGTTGTAAATCGACGCTGACGCAGATTTTGGCCTTATTTGCATTATAGCTTTTTATATCTCGCCCAAGTCGTTTTTATATTAGATTAATAAGTCTAACCGAATAACTATGTTTAAGAGTCAACTGATGTGCCTATATGCTGGTACGGTGCCAATTTTTTCTGGCTGATATCATCCTGTTTTCCGAAAGCCTTTTAACTGATCATTTCTAGCTATATCCCATTTTAATATTGTGGTTTTATTGTATGAACTGATTTTGTCCTTGGCAGCTATGGTAAGGACAAAGAATAAACTAACATTAACTAAACTATAACTATGAGTAAAATTTACAATCAATGGGGTATATTGTTATGCCTCAAGCGTACCGGTACGGGCAAAGCGAAAATTTTGATCGTTTCGCTCCTCTCACTATTAGGCAGTTTCAGCGCTTTTGCCCAAACCACCATTGTGGGTACTGTTAAAGATAACAAAGGTGTAACCCTGCCAGGGGTTAACGTAAGGGTGAAAAATACGCAGGTAGGAACCCTTACTGATGCCGCTGGGAAATATATCCTTAAAACAGAAAGTGCAAACGCAACACTGGTGTTTACTTTTATCGGTTTTACTACCCAGGAGATTCCTTTAAACGGGCGTACCAGCCTTAACATTACTTTAGAAGATGCCTCGCAGGGCTTGAATGATGTAGTGGTAATCGGTTATGGTACGGCGCAGAAAAAAGACGTAACCGGTGCGGTATCGAGTATTAAAGCTACGCAGCTCGAAAACGAAAACCCAAATAGTGTTACCGACATTTTGCGGGGTAACATCCCAGGCTTAAGTGTGGGGTTTAACAACAGTGCCAAAGGCGGAGGTGATCTGCTTGTACGTGGAAAAACAACGCTTACAGGTACCACCACACCCTTGATCGTTTTGGATGGGGTGATTTATATCGGCCAACTATCTGATATCAATCCGAATGATATTGAGTCGGTTGATGTATTGAAAGATGCCAGCTCGCTTGCCGTTTATGGTGCCAAAGCAGCCACAGGGGTGGTAGCCATCACTACAAAAAAAGGTAAAAACGGTGCCCCAACCATCAACGTAAATGTAAACTTTGGCATGGCTACCCTGGCAAAAGATCAACCGGTTTACGATGGCCCCGGGTTTTTAAACTGGCGTGCCGATGTGCAGCGAAGCGGTGGTGTTAACCCGCCATACATTTACAACGATCCGAATAATCTGCCCGAAGGCGTAACCTTGGCGCAATGGTTAAACGGGCAAACCACCACAAACCCCACCGATCTTTGGTTAAGCCGCCTTGGATTATTAGCCAATGAGAAAGCCAACTACCTTGCCGGTAAAACAACCGATTGGTACAACATGCTTTTTGTTACCGGGCAACGCCAGGATCATACCTTAAGTCTGAGCGGGAAAAAAGAAGAAGTTTCTTACTACATGTCGTTAGGTTACCTAAAAAATGAGAGCATTATTGCCGGGGGCGGTTTCAGTACCTTCCGTACCAGGCTAAATCTTGAAGGAAAGGCAGCTAAATTTTTAACCCTTGGCATGAACCTGCAATTTGCCGACCGCGATGAAGGTGCAATTGAAGCAGCATGGAATCAACTGCCTGATTTATCTCCTTATGGCGATTTTTATAATGCAGATGGTTCTTTAAGGAGAATCCCGACTGATGATAACGGTTTAAATGCCCGTAATCCTTTTCTTGATCAAACCTATAATTCACGGCTTCAAAAACAAAGTACCCTGTTTGGTAGTATTTATGCCAAAGTGCAATTGCCTTTTGGTATTACCTACCAGGCCAATTTTAGTCCGGGTTTGGATCAGTACCGTACCTTTAACCATCTTTCTTCCAAAAACCCAAATGTGGCTACTCCGGGCGGTTCGGCAACGAGGGCAACCGAAACGAGGTACAACTGGCAGCTGGATAACCTCCTGAAATGGAATAAAACTTTTGCTACCGACCATAATGTAGATGTAACCCTGTTGGTAAACGGTGAAAAGTATTCTACCTGGTACACTATTGCAGGTAACGAAGGTTTTGCGCCAACAGATGTATTGGGTTACCATAACATACAGAGCGGTAACAAACCAACGGTAAGCAGCGATGATAAAGTATACACCGGCGATGCTTTATTGGCTAGGGTAAATTATTCGTATAAAGGCAGGTATGCTTTAACGGGGTCTATCCGTAGAGATGGTTATTCTGCATTCGGTGCTTCGAAAAAACGGGCCAACTTTCCGGCTGCTGCAGTAGCCTGGACAGTAAGCGAAGAAAGCTTTTTGAAACCGGTTAAATGGATCGACTTTTTAAAACTACGTTTATCTTATGGTATCAATGGAAACAGGGAAATCAGGGATAACAATAACGTTATTGATCCTTATGTGGCTTTGCAAACCTTAGATGGCGGTAAATATCAATCGGTTAACAGCAGCGGTACCCCTGTTGAAGTGAATACAGTAGTAAACAGTTCAAGATTGGCAAATCCAAACCTGGAATGGGAAAAAACGAAATCTTTAAACTTGGGTCTGGATTTCGGTTTTTTGAACAACCGCATCAGCGGATCACTTGAACTGTATGATAAGAAAACATCCGATCTTTTAATCAGCCAAACACTGCCATCTGCCGGAGGTTATGTAAATGTTAATGCCAATCTGGGCCGTGTTAACAACAAAGGGATCGAGCTTGGTATTACCACTAAAAACTTTACCGGAGGTAACATTACCTGGAGCAGTACCGCAAACTTTTCGCTTAACCGCAATAAAATTGTGGCTTTGGCAACACCGAGTGATGACCCTGGAAACGGCTGGTTTATCGGTAAAGACATCGACGTTATCTGGGAATATAAAATCCTGGGCGTTTGGCAGGAAAACGAAGTGGCCGAAGCCAATAAATTTAACAAAGGGATTAAACCCGGCGATTTTAAATTACTGGATGTAGATGGTAACTATGTTTATAACGATCTGGATAAACAGTTTATCGGCTACCGTAGCCCAAGGTTCAACTGGTCGTTCCGTAACGATTTCAATATCTATAAAAACTTCGATTTTTCATTCCAGTTAATATCAAGCTGGGGGCAGCTCAGAACCGATAACCAGACCAAAAACCAGCCGGGCAGCGTAGGTTTTTTCCGTTCAAGTTCTTATGTGGTACCTTATTGGACACCGGGTAACCCGATTAACGATTATGCACGCCTAAACTCTGGCCTAAGCGGGGTAAGTTTCAATTCGTACCGTAAAAGCTCCTTCATCAGGTTAAATACCATTGCCCTTGCTTACAGTTTACCAAAAGATTTACTCGGCAAATTGAGAATACAGAATGCAAAAATATATGCCAATGTAAGTAATGCAGGTGTTTATGCACCAAACTGGAACCAGTGGGATCCCCAAACGGCAGATAATAACGGAAACCCTGTGCCAACGCCAAGAGTTTACACTTTCGGATTGAATGTTACCCTTTAAAAAATGACGAAGATGAATATCACATATAAAAAAATAATTCCGTTTGTAGCCCTGGCTGTACTGCTATCAGCAAATGGATGTAAAAAATCAGACCTCGATTCTGAATTATTATCGAAGCTTGAACCACAAACAGCCTTAACAAGCGTTGCTGCCATGAAGGCTGCTATTGCAGGTATTGGAGCCAATGTGCGTAAAGAATTTACCGGCGATATGGCCCCAATTGTAACCGAATCTATTTTTTCGGAAGTGGCTGTTGATGGAACAACCGATAAAAGCACCCAGGCACAGGATATGGATACCCGTGTAACACCCGATGCCAATTTGGATAACCCTGATTTTAACAGGATAGGCTTTTACTGGACAGAGGGATTTAGGGGTGTAAGGATGGCAAATACCGTTATTACCTATATCGATAACGTAACCTTTAAAGATGAGGCAGAAAGAAATGCCATTTTGGGTGCTGCCTATTTTTACCGCGCCTATTATTATTACCGACTGGTGCACCAGTTTGGTGATGTGCCCTTGAATCTGAAAGATATTACAGCGCCCAAACTCGATTATTATTCGACCAAACGTGAAGTGATATTGAAAAAGATGCAGGAAGATCTTTTGTTTGCCGAAAAATGGTTAAAAGATAATGTAGATAAAGGGGATGTTACCAAAGGTGCCTGCAGCCATTTACTTACTAAAGTAAATCTGGCGCTTGGCGATTTTGATGCTGCTATTACCTCCGCCAATAATGTAATCAACAGCGGAACCTACAGTTTAATGAGAAACCGTTTTGGCAGTACTGCCGCCGATGCCACTAAAAATGTAGTATGGGATTTGCACCGCATGGATAATAAAGCCATTCCGGCTAACCGCGAAGCCCTGTTTTTAACCATTGATAGGGAAACTTTGCAGGGCGCTACCGATCTCGGATCGCAGGTAATGCGTAACTGTGTGCCTGCATGGCACTTTGCCAATTTAAAAACACCATCGGGTGCTACCCAGGCCATTGTTGATGGCGTAAATGTAGAAATACCTTTAACCTTAATGTATGGTAGGGGAATTGGACGCTACCGTGGCACGGCCTATAGCACCAAAAACATCTGGACAGATAATACCGATTACCGCCATGCGCCCGGTATGTGGATGAACATGACCGATCTGGTATATAACAACCCGGCACTTAAAACTTCTACCAATGCAACCGAAAAGGCCTTGTATGGTAAACCTTTGGTTGATATGACGCCTGCCAATGTAAACAACATGTTTTTAAATAAAGGATTGGATACCATCCGCCATTTCTTCGGTTGGCCGCACTACAAAACATTTATCAACTCTACCAATGCATTGGCTGTTGATAAATACTGGACACCACCACGAGGAACCAATACCGATTGGTACGTTTTCCGTTTGGCCGAAACTTATCTGCTAAGGGCCGAAGCCTATTATTGGAAAGGTAATCTGGCCCTGGCCATGGCCGATTTAAATCAGGTGCGTTCGAGGGCAAACGCTGCATTATTAACCGATGCCTCTGCAGTTACCATCGGAACCATATTGGATGAGCGTGCAAGGGAACTTTATTACGAAGAACCGCGTAAAACCGAACTTACCCGTATTGCTTACATTTTCGCCCAAACCGGAAAACCGGCTTACAACGGGAAAACCTATAACATGGCATCTTTTTCGGATAATAACTTCTTTTACGACAGGATTATTGAGAAAAACGACTTTTACCGCAATAAAGTGCCAACCGTAATGGGCGTGAACTTTAAAATTTCGCCATACCATGTACTTTGGCCAGTGCCGGCTGCGGCACAGCGTTTTAATACGCAGGGGCATATTAACCAGAATAAAGGATATACCGGTTACGAAACCAATGTGCCGGCTTTGGATAAAATTCCATAGCCGATAAACCAATTGTTAGTTGATTTTTCGTTAATGAGCCAGAGCGGCGGTTTGCTGTTCTGGCCATTTTCAATTGATAAACACCCCTGTAAAATGAATAACTAAACTAAATGATGGGCGTACCCATCAAAAATTGTAACGCCAAATATCCCTCCCTATGGAAAATAAACCTGTTACATTAAAACTGATCGCAAAAGAACTTAAACTATCCATATCTACTGTTTCCAAATCGTTAAAAGATTATCCCCGGATAAAAGAGAGTACCAAGCTCCGCGTAAAAGAACTCGCTGCACAGTTAAACTTTACACCTGATATTTCTGCACTGCGGTTAAGGGACCGTAAATCGAGGATTATCGGTATCATTTTACCCAATTTATCCGATCATTTTTTTACCCGTAGCATTTATGGTATGGAGCAGTTGGCTACAGCAAATGGTTATAATATTATCATCAGTCAATCGCACGATAATTTTGAAATGGAAGTTAATGCTGCGGCCACATTGCTGGGTTCGCGGGTAGATGGACTGATCGTAGCCATTTCTAAACAGACCTCCGACTTTGCCCACCTGGATCAATTCGAGAAAATCGGCATCCCCGTGGTTTATTATACCCGTAACCCCAGCTTTAACCTCAACTGCCATAAAGTTTTAGGAAATACCCATCAGGGCTGCTACATGGCTACCGAATACCTCATTAACAGGGGGCACAAAAAGGTGGCCTATCTTGGCGGACCCAAAATGGTTAATTTTAGCCACGATCGCTTTTCAGGTTATATCAATGCACTAAAAGATAATCATATTCCCTTTAATGCAGAACATGTAGCCTATACCGATTTTGATGAGGCAAATACCCTTAAAGCCATTAAAAATCTGTTCAGCGATCCCCAGAACGGACCAACAGCATTGGTTGCCTTTAAAGAAAAACTGCTTTTTGATACCATTAAATTCCTCAGATCTATCGAGCATCCCGGTCATAAAAAGCTCGAATGTATCGGTTTTGGTAACGACCCGATTATTGCTTACCTCAGTTCGCCTCCCATTGCCTCAATAGAGGAAAATCCCGAAGCGTTGGGCGAGCAGGCCGTAGATCTGTTGGTTAAGCTTATTAATGGCGATATTGAAACCAATGATTATAAAAAGGTAATTGTAAACTGCAACTTAAAAATTCATGAAACTGCTTAATTAGTTGTTAATTAGCATTGTTGGTGCTGTTTTAGTTCTCAAAAACATTCATTATTTCAATCGTTGTAACTAAGGAATAACGGTGTTTTTTATGTTTTTAATATTTGTTAAGTCTGTTTGAATTTACGTTTTATGTAAGTTAGTATATCAGATAACTACTAACTAAAAAGATAAAAAAACTTCTTGTCAAAACCAGTAATGGACTATCAAGGATAGGGCATTGCGATTCGCAAAAAAGAACACTAACCAAATTAAAATCTAAACTAAAATTACAATGAGCCAAAAAATGAATTCGATGCATTTTATTGCATCACTATTGCTTGTACTTTCCCTAAGTATTTATGGTTGTCAGAAAAAGAATATTGAAGAACCGGTTGCAGAAAACAATACCGAAGAACTAGCCAATACAAAAGCCACTACCGAAGCCATTCCAAGTAACATTAATACCAGTTTTACCCATGCCGATGGCTCCTACACATATGCTGAGGCCAGTGCCGATTTAGGTGGTGCAAACTTAACAGGCTGGAATGATACCAGGGCTTATATTTCGAGCAACTGGGCAAGAGCCACCCTCGCACCAAATTCGGTATCGAATGGTTTAATTGCCGGAGCCGATATCTCCGACGGTTCTGCTTACGAGGCAACATTCAAAGTACGTTTCCATAGCGATTTCGATTGGAGCAGGGGCGGAAAAGTTGGTTTCGGCTTCCTGATCGGAGATGGAAACACAGGTTGCGATATTGCCAGCGATGGTAATGGCGGTAGCTTACGCTTAATGTGGTACAATACCGGAAGCCGCGTATTTTTTCAGCCTTATGTATACCACAGGGATATGGCCGGCCCATGCGGCGATACCTTCGGAAAATCGTACCCTTCATCGGGTAGTTTGGTTAAAGGTAACACCTATACCGTCCACCTTTATGTAAAAAGCAACACCGGATCCAACAAAAATGGTCAGGTACAGGTGATCATCAATGGTACAACCGTATTGGATCAGGCAATCCGCTGGACAACCAACGATGCAAAACGTTTGATCAACAGGTTATCGTTTCACAACTTTAGGGGCGGTAAAGATGTTTCGGTATGGGGCTCAAGCCAAACCAGCTACATCTATTTTGATGACCTTGTGGTAAACAAGATCAATTAATTATAAAAAGATCTGCTTAAAAATGAATAACCGTCATTTCGACTGGAACCCAGTGGAACGGAGAAATCTATCTCGAGATAGATTTCTCCACTACGGTCGAAATGACGTTATTTTTATTTTGCCGTCACCCTGAATTCATTTCAGGGTCTTTATTGCATGAAAGATGCTGATCCGAATATTCGGGAGGGAAATCTATGAATTAAACTGTAGATTTCTCCGGTACTATAAAACTGTTAACGCATACTTACTTCCTCACCACCTCTTCCTTAACATTCTTAAAACCGTTATCTCCAATCGTATTGTTAAAAGGAGCAATATTTTGCATTACAGGCGAAGGGTATCTTTTGGTATCAAATTTTCCCGTCCAATCCACATCTTTACTATCACCGATCAATATACCCGTTGTTGCATTCGAAATCTGGTTGTTTTTAATTACACAATCGCTCGCAGCAATATAAAAACCAATTTCTTCCTTTCCTTTGGCCATGCCATACATTAACCTGATGGCGGTTTTAATACCGTCTATTTTATTGTTGGTGATCTGATGTCCGGTACCATTAACGCGGATACCGCCTGTGCCACCTTTAAAAGTATTATCTGAAATTACACAATCGTGTCCGCCACGCATTACCAGTTCGCCATCATTTGCCTCAAAATAATTGTTAAGGTATTTATTGCCGCTACTTTTATTGCTGATTACTTCATTTTCGGCATCGCAATGGATAAACCTGTTTTTGCGTACGGTTGTTTCGGGCTTCTGATTACCCAATAATACCGGATCCTGACCAACTTGTACACATTCGCCGCCATTCCCATTTGGCCAGCTCACTTTGTTTTTATCCCTGAAAATGTTGTTTTCAATCAGCGTAAATTTTGGATAGCTATCTTTGCTGATCCTGACCTGAACATCCTGATTATCTATATTGGATATAAAACTACTGCCCTCAACTACATTGTTACTGCCATTACCAGATATGATTACCAATGGTGTAAACTGGGCTTTTACCTGGTTTTTGATAAAATTACAGTTCGATATGTGGCAATTATTGCTCGTGCTAAACTCAATCAGCACACCGGTTTTAGTTAAAACACAATTTTTAAAATCAATGCCTTTAATAAATACATACGCTCCCGAAACATTGAATACCGGTTTTTCTACATTGCCAGAAAAGATAACCATTCCGGCTTTTTCTGCACGGATGATGATCGGTTTTACCACGGTACCTTTAGCATCGATACTTAAAGACCAACCCATATAATTTCCATTTTTGATTTCCACTTCATCGCCGGGAGCCAATGAAGATTGAATGCTTTTAAATTCCTGTTCAGAGCCGATATGAAAGATTTTGGCAGAGATTTTCTGTAAAAAAATTAAAGAGAATAAAATGCAGATGCTTAGTTTCTGGATCATTTTTGGTTAGGATATTTTATTTATTCAAACATACTAAAGGCATTACTGATATCGTATTAATAAACCCTTTTTATCAGCAATTTTACAGGCTTTAAAAGGTGTATGGGCCGTTTTTGTGAATAAGGTGATAACTGATCCAAAAAAATAAAATGGCCGAAAGGTCTTTTTTAATTTATAAGGCTTATTTTTGCGGCAATTATAGAACCATATAGGCAATTATTAAAGTCTATAAACCTCGAAAATCATTAGAAACAAAAATATTTATCAATGACAAACGACAAAAAAGAAATATTCGAAAGCGTTGCACAGCGTTTAAAAATTGAAGGTTTTAACGTAGTAAACCGTGATGAAACCCGTCCGTGGGGTGGTTTCTTTGTAATAGACGAAGCGCAGGCACAACAATTTGCCGATACTTATTTTGATGGATTAAATGTTGAAGACCTTAAAATTGGTGGTAAATTAAGTCCTAAAATTTTAATCGTTGCTCCAAACACACGTCTATCGTGGCAATACCATCACCGCAGAGCCGAAATCTGGCAAGTGGTAACGGGTACTGTTGGCATTAAAACCAGCGAAACCGATGAAGAAGGTGAAGTAAAACAATACGGACCTAAAGATCAGATCAAACTTCAACAGGGCGAACGTCACCGTTTAATCGGTTTGGAAGATTGGGGCGTTGTTGCAGAAATCTGGCAACATACCGATGCTTCGAACCCATCAGATGAAAGCGATATCGTACGTGTTCAGGACGATTTCGGTAGATAATAAAATACACAATATATGGAATCCTGTTCCACAACGGAACGGGATTCTTTTTATCTAAACGCTTAAAAACAAAGCGCTTTTCTCCGCGCTAAAAAACTAAACGCCCTCAAAATCCGTTTATAAAGCATACACATCATACATGGTAATCCTCATTTTTTTTCTTTGTCATTGGTTTTTATCCCTGTTTAGCCAAACCTTTTTCCTTCACCGTTACTCATCGCACAAGATGTTTAAAATGGAGCTTTTTTGGGAGCGGTTTTTCTATCTGGTACTGTTGATCTCGCAGGGATCATCATTTTTAAATCCAAGGGCTTATGCTATCCTGCACAGGATGCACCATGCTTATAGCGACACAGAAAAAGATCCGCACTCGCCACATTTTTTTAAAGATGTTTTTGGGATGATGATCGCCACAAAAAACATGTATCTCAATTATCTGAAGCACAAAATCGAGCCCGAACCTGCTTTCCGCGGTAATTACCCTGAATGGCCTTTGGTTGATCGGATCGGTGATTCGTGGATCTGGAGAATTGCATGCGGTTTATTTTACATCGGGTTTTATATAGCTTTTGCTAACCACTGGTGGATGTATATTTTATTGCCAATCCACTTTTTAATGGGCCCTTTGCATGGTGCAATTGTAAACTGGTGCGGACATAAATACGGTTACTCAAACCATGATAACGACGACCATAGCAAAAACTCATTGCCCTGGGATTTCTTATTAATGGGTGAGCTTTTTCAGAACAATCACCACAAAAAACCGAACAGCCCCAACTTTGCAACCAAATGGTGGGAATTTGATCCAACCTACCCGGTAATGAAGGTATTGCACTGGATGCGGATTATCAAAATCAGGAAAGTTTAGGTAAAGGCTGAAAGACTTAAGTAAAGGTTGAAAGACTAAAGCTTAAAGACCAAAGGCTTCTTTTGCCACGCCATGGTTTGTGTCTCCACAAACCATCTACTTAATACCTTGCTAATTCAGTACTGCATAAGTTTTTTTGCCACGGATGCACGGAAAACATGGATACATTCCGCGTTCCGTCATTTCGACCGTAGCGGAGAAATCTATTTGTTTTGCACTGTTTTCACTAATCTAAACCTGACAGCAGCAAAATCCTTTTTGGCTTGCAGCAAACTAAAATACACTGTGATGCTGAGGTACGAAGCATCTG
>NZ_DJDT01000240.1 GCF_002432345.1 Pedobacter sp. UBA5917 | reverse complement strand
CGCAATGACGACTTTTCTTATGAACCTGTCAATTGTAGTCATCTGGGCTGAAAAAATCCAATAGCTATCGAGTCGAGATGACGGACCCGGTTTAGCCACAGATTCACAGAAAAATCCATCCGTGTAAATCCGCGCATCCGTGGCTATAATACCAAAAAATCAATGAAACCTTCCTGCTCTGCGAAAGACCTCATCATGAGGGTCATGAAACCTTCCTGCGATGTGCAGCAGCAAATTATGAGGGGCATGAAACCTTCCCACATTAGGTGGCACCAAATCATGAGAAATCGATAAAACAAAAGAAAGGATATAAATAAAGAAGAGTTTAAGGAATTAACTATTCTAAAGTTTCCGTCATTTCGACTGGAGTGAAACGGAACGGAGAACCACGAAGTGCTCAGCGAAGCTAAATCTGCCTCGGGATAGATCTCTCCACTCCGCGATGATTCGGTCGAGATGACGGAACTTTCTTTGTGTCTTGGTGGTCAAAACCTAATGCGAGCGTTCAAAAACCTAATTCAGATTAAATTTATCACTCTGTATTTTTACTGCGTTCGATGCAGAAACAATCGATACGATCATAATCCCGATTACAATAGCCAAAATCATTTGTAGTGTAGAATACACTTTGGTTCCAGATACAAATACTTTCGTTCCCTTAATCAGTTCGTTACCTACTTTGGATTGTATTTTAATTAATGCCGAAAGTTTGTTGAGCGTTTGATCGGCTGCATTTCTGCCCATCGATTCATAAACCACCCTTGCTTCGGTCTCGGCCATATTCAATATTTTTACTTCCAGCCCCTGTTGAACAATCAATGCTTTTTTAAGGTCGTTCAAAAAAGTCTGCTCCTGTTTTACCAATAAAGTAAGTTCGTATTTATTGATCACCGAGTCTATTTTACGGTTATGTTTATTCATTTTCACAATAGCCGTCGAACTTTGAACACCACTACCTAACAACACTTCCTGAAGAATCGCATTTTTATGATATAGATTTTCAGCAATAAAATACAGGTCAGTTGCCGGCACCAACCTGTCGTTATACATCGAAATAAACGAATCGTTAATTTTTTCTACACTTTTATCTTCCAAAAAACGGATCAATAACGTGCAGCACATGATGCAGAATAACAAGAAAGCAATTTTCAGCTTGTTTTTAAGGCTAAAGGCAAATTTCATAATGGTATTTGGTTAGTATCTAAATTTCTTCGAGCTTCATCTTGCTTTAACCGTCACCCTGAATTCATTTCAGGGTCTTTGAAGCAAGAAAGATGCTGATCCCGAAGCTTCGGGACAGCATGACGACAGCTCCTAAAAATAATCTTCCAACGCCGTCTTCGCAAAAAGTTGTGGCGCAAAGTTCACTAAATATAACTCTTTTTTCGCACGGGTTACTGCCGTATATAACCAGCGCAGAAAATCCAGATCGATCATATCTTCGGTTAAAAAACCCTGATCGGCAAAAACAGCATCCCACTGTCCACCCTGCGCCTTATGGCAGGTAACCGCATAAGCGAACTTGATCTGGAGCGCATTGTAAAAAGGATCGGCCTTAATGGCCAGCATCCGTTGACGCTTATTCGCAATATGCTCATAATCCTCGTTCAACCCGTCAAAGAGTTTCTTATTCTGTTCGTAAGGCAAATTGGCGCTTTCTAAATTCAGCGTATCCAACATTACTTTACAACTGATCTGCCCTGCGGCGGGGAAATCCATAAACTCTAAAGTAGCATCGGCAAAACGGAAACCATAACGCTCTTCTTCTCCCCTCACGCGGATTACTTTTGCCATATCACCATTGGCTATGAAAGCCGTATCCTCATTTTCAGGCAGCCAGAAATAATTATTCCGCACCACCATAATCTGATCGCCACCTGTTAATTCCTCTTCGCGGTACAGCAACCTTGCCCTGATCTGCTGGTTATATACATTGGCCGATTTATTGGAACGGCAAACCACCAAAGTATTTTCCATTCCGAATTTCCGATAGGCATATTCTAGCCCTTCTACCAAACGTGCGCCAGGCATGTTGTAAATATCGGTATAACTTTTAGTGAGGAACTTAGGTAAAGGATTTTCAGGGTTTTTGGCAATCTGATTTCTTAACATAGTGGCATTGGCCAAAATCCCCGACTTTTTCCCCTGTCGCACTACTTCTTTTAACTCTACAGACGAAACTGTTAAGGCAAATTTATCTTTAAGATACTGTTCGTTCAATGCCGGACTATCTAAACTCCCAACTGGCGGTAACTGCGCCGTATCGCCCACAAAAAGCAGGAAACAGTTTTTGCTATTGTATACAAATTCGAGCAGATCCCTCAATATCGACGAGCCTGTTTCGTTAAATTCATCAGCGATCATCGAGGCCTCATCAATAATGAAAAGTGTATTTTCAGAGAGGTTTGGCGCCAGTTGGAACTGCATTTCGGGCGATGCTGCCGAACGTTTCCGGTAAATCCGTTTATGTATGGTTAAAGCCTTACGGTACGAATACTGGCTCATTACTTTTGCAGCCCTTCCGGTTGGAGCAAGCAGCTCGCTACGCAGGTTAAATTTAGCTAAAACCTTAACCAAAGCCGCCACAGAAGTGGTTTTACCTGTACCAGCGTAGCCTTTAAGCACAAAGCAGCGGTATTCATCGTCCTGCTGCAAAAACACCGACATGCGCTCGCAAAAAAGCAACTGCTCTTTGGTTGGGCTATGTTCGTATGCAGAGGCGATAAGCTGACTTTTATCCTGGATCATTAAGGTTAATTGTATAAATTGGTTAATCGGTTAATTGGTTTACTTGCCATTGGTTTATTGGTCAATAGTTTGATGGCTCATCGTTGATAGCCAAATTGTTTATAGTTAAAACTTAATTCTCTTAATTTCTTAATGGTCAGAAATATGCAAATTGATTACTAAGTTTATTGGTAACTGTAAATACAGCACCCAACATTACAATTCGATAGCTATGGATTGCGATTTAGGAGGCAAAGATAACACGCTTTCCAAATAACAATAAAACAATGTAACAATTAAAACAATTTCAATTATAAGAGTAGCGTTTCGATGCGGTGCGCCATTACCATATGCTGTTTTTGGCTATAGCTGAAAATGGTAAAATGGCCATCCTGTGAGGCCACCAAACCAACTGCCTGGGGCTGATCGTTTACAAACTGCGCAACAGAAAAATGCCTTGTTCCGCCGAGTTGTCCGGGGTATAAAATCTTATCTTCACCACCAACTATCGGCTCCGAAAACGCAATCTGTTCTACTGTAGGCTTGCCCTTAGCACGACCGATTTTTGCTCCAAAAGCAATCAGATCAAATTCTTCGTTAATAATCGTTGCTCCATCTACAGCGGTTAAGCCTGCTAAATGGTCTACCTCCCTACGCACGGCACCCTGCGAGAAAATTTCGCTCTGGTTACCATTCTGCTTGGCAAGATTGGATAAACCACAAAAAGGCGGTTCAACTAAATATTGTATAGGATGGATAATCGAATCTTCCCATTTCGTATCACCTTTAGGTACAATCAACAATGCACCACCTCGTCCGTGTGCACGCATGGAAACCGAAAACTGGATCAGAATATTGATCGGATCATTCCAGCTGGCTAAAACGGTGAGGTCTAGTAAGGCCTGTAAAATCGGCGGACAATCCTTATTCGAACAACTTCTGTCGTCAACAATGCGAATCTGCTCCCCTTTCAGCACGGCCACATTGGTAAATTTACCGATGCCGTAAATCCGGCGGTGTTTAATAACGATTAAACCAGGTTCAGAAACATCAACAACAAAGCAGAAGTTTGGAATATTAAGGGTTGTTCCCCAGATATAAAGTTCGCCATCTTCTTCCCAAACCCCGAGGTGAATACCCGAACGTTCAATTCCAGGTGCTATTTTGGTTAAAGTATTGGCATTTAGCGCCAGTTTCTTGGCAAAAACCAGCGGTTTTGAAGTTTGTGACGGTGGTAAAAACGCAATCGATATCCGCGGCGAATGCCCTTCTTCTTTACGCAGGCTGCTCCAAAAAGCAACATCGATAATCGCTTCAATGATTTTTTTATCCGGTTGAGTAGCCAGATCTATCTCACCCTGTGCAATTGCATTTTTGTGCAGTTTAACAAAATGTTGCTCAATAGTTGCCGCAATGGTGTTTGCAGCTTTATAGGTAGGCTTGTAACTCATGTTCCGAATTTAAGCCGAATATTTCGATTTTTGAAGAGGGAAAAGGTTTGATTTTGGTAAAAATATAGTTCATTGGTTCAGTCGTCATTTGTTAATCAGTAACTGAAAATTGGGTAACTGACTTCAGACTATTTTAACTGTTCAATTGCTGCCTTGTTAAATTGTTATAGCAAGTTGCCAACTGGTTAACTGTTTAAATCGATAACTGACTTCGGACCTCTGACTGCGGACTTCGGACTAATTGAACTTTTTTGCCATTAATTATTAAAAAACTCTATTTTTGTTTCAATGAGTAACAATAGTCTCTTATTGGTTGATCCGAACTTTAAAGCTGATGCATCGGCAAACTGCCATTTATTGTTAAAAATAACGAACGACAGTTTTTCTTATGCCGTAGTGAGTAAGGATACCGAAGAGATTAACATTATTTTTGATAAACAGGGCTGCGAAGATGTGCAGCAGGATTTAAAATCTGCCTTCGAAACCGATAATTACCTTTCATTAAATTATGGCGCCGTAAAAGCCGCTGTACATACCTCAAATTTCATTTTTATACCCGATGAGTGGTTTGATGAGGAAAATTTAGCCGTTTATGCCCAATATTTGGGTTCGGATGCTAAGGTTTACACCAAACACAACAAAGCACTTGGTTTTAATACTGTTTTTTGCTTAAATGACGAGGTAAAAACACATCTGCCTGAAAAAGCTGATCTGTTTCCCCATTCAGAACCTTTGGTGGTTTTATTTAACCATTTGGCCGATGAATCTTTATTGATCGATTTTACCGCAGTATCTTTCAATGTACTGTACACCAGGGATAAAAAGGTTGTTTTCCAGAACCACTACGAATCTGAAACCGCTGAGGAATTTAATTATTTCCTTTTACTGATGATCGAACAATTGGGTTTAAACGATAGCATTCCCGTTTATATACAGGGCATTATCAATGAGGACGACGAACATTACAATTGCCTGTTAAAATATTTCAATCAACTTTATTTTTTCTTCCCCGCCGGAAAACAGAATAGCGAATTACTGGCCGATATGCCTAAACACTATTTCAGCGGCCTGCTTGCTTTAGATTTATGCGTATAATTGGTGGCAAATTAAAGGGCATCCGTTTACAGCCCCCGGCAAATTTACCTGTGCGCCCTACTACAGATATGGCCAAGGAAGCGCTTTTTAATATCCTCAACAACAAATATGATTTCGAAAACTGTACCGTACTCGATTTATTCTGCGGTACCGGAAATTTAACTTTCGAGTTTGCCTCACGCGGGGCAGAAAGCATTTTAGCTGTTGATATGGATTATGGTTGTGTAAATTGGGTAAAGAATACAGCTAAACAACACCAGTTTGATCAGGTTGAAGTACGAAAAGGAGATGTTTTTAAATTATTAAAACAAATGAAAGGCAGTTACGACCTGATTTTTGCCGATCCACCATACAATTTACCCAACATCCCACAGATTCCTGTTTTGGTTAAAGAACAGCAATTGCTAAGGCCTGATGGCTTATTGGTGGTAGAGCATCAGAGCAATATGAAACTGAATAGCCAGCCCGGTTATACCGAAACAAGGAAATATGGTAATTCTTCTTTTAGTTTTTTCGAGCTAAGTTAAAAGTAGTGATTTACCACAAAGGCACGAAGACACAAAGTTTTTAGTATGCCATAATATTCTTAATGTATCAACGGTAAAAATAATTCCGTGTAAATCTGTACATCCGTGGCAAAAAAGTTAACCTTCTTCGTGCCTTAGTGTCTTGGTGGTTAATAATTCCATCACAAACAGCTATATTTGAAACATGAAGATAGCGCTATTTCCAGGCTCATTTGATCCGATCACCATTGCCCATGTAAATATTCTGCAACGTGCCACACCACTTTTTGATAAAATTATAGTCGGCATTGGATTGAATAGTTCTAAACAGAACTTTTTAAGCGCTGAGCAGCGTCTTCAGATCATACAGACTGTTTTCAAAGGCTATCCAAACATCGAAATCCAGACCTACGAAGGTTTAACAGTAGATTTCTGCCGTAAAATCAATGCGAAATATATGGTGCGTGGCATCCGTTCTGCAGCCGATTTTGAATACGAAAGGGCCATAGCGCAGATCAACCAAACCATGATGCCCGAAGTAGAAACTATCCTACTGCTAAGCAAACCCGAATATTCGGCCATAAGCTCAACCATTGTACGCGATATTTTGAGAAATCAGGGCGATGTGAGTCCGTTTGTACCTAAAGAAGCACTTAGTTTTTTATAGTATTCTTTTAATGTCCGCTGACCGTCATCTCGAGCGGAGTGCAACGTAGTCGAGAGATCTAACTCGAGATTGATCTCTTCAGCGAGCCGTCACCCTGAACTTGTTTCAGGGTCTTTCATGCAAGATTAGATCTCTCCATTCCGCTTCGCTTCAGTCGAGATGACGTTTTTATTGAAAATATTATTTTTACTAACCTGTAACGTTTTAAAAAATCTGTTACCAATGGGTTGTACCTAAAATGAAAGAAACAGAAAACATATTTCTCACATTGATCAACCAGCACAGGGCGATTATACATAAGATTAGCAAAATGTATATGAACGGTGTGGAAGAACAGCGCGATCTGTTTCAGGAAATTGTGCTACAGTTGTGGAAAGCCTACCCCACTTTTAAAGGGAACAGCAAATTTACCACATGGATGTACCGTGTGTGTTTAAATACAGCGTTGATCTATTTCAAAAAAGACAGCAGAAAAGTAGATAAAACACCACTGGATGAAAACATCGACATGATTGATGTAAATGAGAACGAAGGAAAGGAAGAAAAACTGGCTTATCTATACACGGCTGTTCAGGAATTAAATGTTGTTGAAAAAGCACTGATATTCCTCTTTCTCGAAAATCAATCGCACCGCGAAATTGCCGAAAACCTTGGGATCAGCGAGGTAAATGCCCGTGTTAAACTCAACAGGACCAAAGAAAAATTACAATCCATCATAAAGAAAAACGGTTATGAATTTTGACGATTTAAAAAACGAATGGAATGCTGAAAACCCAAAGGGGAACAACATTTCTACCGATATGCTTAAAATAAAACAGGCGCACACCCCTATCGATAAGATAAGGGCTAAAATGAAGCACGAATTCTTCTACCAGCTTTTCTTTTTGGCATTTATGGCATTTATTCCCTATATCGTTGGGTTTTCTGCTGCCCTTAACCAGGTTTATCTGATGACTTATGCCATTACCTGTGGTTTTACAGCTTATTATTTCTTTAAGTTTTATGTATTTTATAAAAACTCTTACGATTTGAGTATGGATAGCCGTAAAAACATCCTTTGGTTTTATTATGAAATGAAACTGAATATAGAGCTATATAAAGCCTTAACTTACATTGTGGCTTTTATCGCGGTCGGTTTTCTCTCTGCTTACTTATTTATTGAAAGAGCATCGGTTTTTGTAAGGATATTTAGTAAGCTATCTTCAGTATATATCCTGTTAAACTGTTTCATTACCATCCTGATTATCGGGGCAATTACCGAATTATGGGCATGGTTTTATTATGGCAAATACTTAAAACAGGTTAAAAAAATAGTTGATGAACTGGATTATGAATAGAAATGCCTTTGTGCTGTCAGATGTTACCATCTGACAGATTGGTATAGTGATTAATAAAATTATAATTATTCTATGCTGTGTCAGATAGAAATATCCGACACCATTGATCAGATTCTGAAACAAGTTCAGAATGACGGATCGCGCGGCCAAACTCGTGTTACAATATCCCGCCGGCCCTCAGCACATCCATAATGGATGGAAAAGTATTTTTAACCACTGGCGAAATGTGGTTTTTATCCAGCCAAACCGCTTCATCAATGCCCTCTTCTTTTTGGGGTACCAATTTTGGTTCGCCTTTCACCTTCATTTTATACCAGTTGGTTTTCTTGATCACCATTTTATTGCCCATCGGGTAAACATGGTAGGTTTTGCAGAGTTTATCTTCGCGTTTTAAAACCTTTATCCCGCATTCTTCCTCAACCTCACGAACGGCAGCTTCTTTCATTTTTTCACCATCCTCAAGCTTTCCTTTGGGTAAATCCCATTTTTTATTCCTAAAAATAAACAGGTAATTGCCATTGGCACTCTCTACCAAACCACCGGCAGCTTTAATAATGGTAGAATCTTTCTTTAGCTTTTTAAAGGTCTCCTGTGGGTTTTTAGTCAAAAAAATGTAGCTCTTTTTAGATCCGCTTTTTAATTTTTTGTAGAAGGTTTGCAGGTCAAAATCCTGAAATTCGAGCTGTTGGATTTTTTCTTTCTGTTCTGGCAAAAAATCAGAGATAAACAAAGTGTTATCATTGATATAGATTCTATAATTTCTTGGCATATTTTCTTAAAAAACCCGGTTATCTAAAGGTATAAAAAAAGGTTACAACAAATAAATGTTGTAACCTTATCTAAATTAACGCTCTCAATCAAAGATTGATGCAAGGCTCTCACCCCTTGCTTGGTACAAATATATAATAATTTCTTAAAGTGCTAAAAAAAATAAAAAAATATTTTGCTTAATATCCACTTAACAAAATAACAATCTGAATAACAGCACCATAAAATTTAAAATAAAAATATCCGACAGAAAACGATACATACCAGATTGTCCAAAAAGTGGTTTAATCGTAAAACAATGCTTATAATTCCTTTAAGGATAAATATTTTTCATAATTTTAGCTTTTTAACCTGCTATGCCCATACCTTCATTATCCGAAACCGATCTGGAAGCATACCGCGCTGATCTTTCCAATCCGGAAAAATCAACAGGCGAGCTCTTTACCAAATTAAACGGGCTTTACCAGCGTTTTGCAGGTAATGAGCAACTCCTTGCCGATTTCGAATATGTTTCGGCCCTTAACAGTCTCGAAAACAACTATTCTTCTAAAAAAGAGCATTTTAACAAAGAAATAATCGAGCTTAAAAGACAGTTCAAACAACTCGATAACCGTATTGTGGCCGCAGAGCAGAAGTTACGCCATGGCATCCCCGAAGATTTGATGGTAATGGATAAAATCATCGCCGAGCAGGAATCTATTGTGGAAGATCAGGAGAAACTCAACAAAGCCGAATCCAATATTGTTGAGCAGGTGAGAAAAATAGATATTGCGCATGGAAAAGACCTTCAAAAATTAGAGCAGCAGCAAAACAATAGGGAAATTCCTTTTAAAAGCAAGTTTTCTGCCCTCAACGATCAGCTCAACAATGCCGAAAAACAGATTAGATTTAAAGTAAGTGCTTTTTCACTGATCGCGATTATTGGCATTCCATTAATTGTAGATTTATTTTTTACCACTACAATCGGCCTTCCGGGTTTTGCGAAGAGTACCAATAACATTATCTTTAACCATTATCTTTTTCTGATCAGTTTAATACTGGTAGAATTATTCCTTGCCGATAAAATCAGAAACAAAATTTCGCGGATATTATCCATATCCTATCTCAAAGATTCGCTGGCCACATTGGATAACCTGTTTACCGAAAACGAAAAACAGATTGCCAAAGTTGAAGCAGAGCACCGTATCCCCTTGACCGAATTTATAAAAAGAAGCGATGGCGCAGTCGATTAGTCGTCTAAATTTGATTAATAATCGACTTTCTGCACACTCCTTTTATTTTTGCCGTCACCCTGAATTTATTTCAGGGTCTATCTTGCAAAAAGATGCTGAACTAAATTCAGCATGACGATCGCATCAATAAAAGTGGCTAAAAATGGCCATTACTAATCAAACTTGTTTTATTAAAAAAGGGATTTAGAAAATTACTGTTCCCAAATCCCTATTAATTATTTCGATTGTGAATGAAATCCTACAAAGTAGCCATATCAATTACAAACCTGTAACGTACATCACCTTTTTCCATACGTTCGTAGGCGTGGTGAATGTCTTTCATATCAATTAGTTCGATATCCGAAACGATATTGTTTTCTGCACAGAAATCCAACATTTCCTGAGTTTCGGCAATGCCTCCGATACCCGATCCGGCAAGGCTTTTTCTACCGCCCAATAGGCTAAAAGCCGCAATTTCTGCCGGCTTTGGTGGAACGCCCACGCAGATATGTGTACCATCTGTTCTCAATAAAGAAAGGTACATGTTAAAATCGTGCTCGGCAGATACGGTATCCAAAATAAAATCGAATGTACCTCTTGCCGCTTTAACCTGCTCAGGATCGGTGGTTACCACAAAGTGGTGTGCACCCAGTTTTTTGGCATCTTCCTCTTTTTTAGGTGAAGTGCTTAAAACAGTAACCTCAGCGCCAAAAGCAACACCAAATTTTACGGCCATGTGCCCTAAACCACCTAAACCAAGTACGGCAAGTTTATGCCCTTTTCCAACTTTCCAGTGGCGTAACGGCGAATAAGTAGTAATGCCTGCGCATAAAAGCGGAGCAACCGCAGCAAGATCCAATTTATCGGATACATGCAGTACAAATTCTTCCCTCACCACTATTGTATCAGAATAACCACCATAAGTAGGTGTTTTTCCGTCTCTTTCTAAACCGTTATAAGTTTGTGTATTACCCTCTAAACAATATTGTTCGAGATCGCGTTTGCAGTTTTCGCACTCCTGGCACGAATCTACCATACAACCTGTACCGGCCAAATCGCCAACCGTAAATTTCTTAACATGGTCGCCAACTTTAACTACCCTGCCCACAATCTCATGACCGGGAACCATTGGAAATATCCCAGGGAACCAATCGTTTTTAATCTGGTGCAGATCCGAGTGGCAAACCCCACAGAAAAGTATTTCGAACTGCACATCGTGGGGACCTACCTCCCGGCGCTCAAAATTCCAGGGTGCAAGATCCGTTTCGGCGTTTTGTGCCGCATATCCTTTTGTTGCTATCATAAAAATTTAAATTAATTAGTTACCATAACAAATGTAAACAGTCCTTTGTTACGAACGCTTACACAAATCAAATAATTCATTGCAAAATTCAAACAATGAACATAAAGGCAATATAATTTTCATGCATTAGCAATGGATTTATTTCCTGTTAAGAAAATATTCCATGGGTAATTTCTTCCACAGCATCATCTGCATAAAAAAAGATTGTGAAAAAGCTTGGAGCTTGCGTAATTGCCAAAATATCTTCTCTTTTAATGTGGTTTTCGTTGATAAAACGGGTAAGGCGCTCGTGTGTGCTGAAGTAATCGGATTTTAAAACTATCATGATTTTAAGATTTTGATTAAGACACCCATAGTTAATCAATGTTACAATATTCACACGGATAAAAGGTAATTTCAAGCTAAGCGAAATACTTGTACCATGACTATCCCTTGTTATAAAATATCCCGTCGGTTTTGATACTACTTTGTTGTTAAATACAATCAAACCATTACGAAAGTCTGTGATAATTTCAGGCAGATGCTGTTTTCCTCCGAACATTTTTTTTATTTCGGGCTCCAAAATATTTTTGGCCTGGCAAATTATGATCAGGAGTAAAACGGTCAGTAAAATTTTGTTCGTTTTCATAAAATATCTTTTCATTATGATCAAAATTACTGTAGCTCAAATCCTTAAAATAGGATGAATCGGAACGGAATTGATTTGTTTTTATTTGTTTATTGTAGTGTATAATCAAAAAGTCGTTATTGCGAGGAGGAACGACAGCTGGCCCCGACTTTTCGGGGAAGCAATCTTTCATGCTAGCGATTCTTGCTATAAAGATTGCTTCGTCGGCTGAAAAAGCCTTCTCGCAATGACGATCTCCTGAATCCTACTTTATTTTTCAGACTTTTATACCTCCATTATCCTTCCGCCCCAAAAGCATGATCGATAAGGATTTTCCATGTACCATCCTCACTCTGTCTCATCAGTTCGATGCCTTTTGCCTGTACCTCATTTCCATCTGTAATATTCCATTCAGATCTTCCAATGGCAAGGTTTCCGGTTTGCATACAGTAAACGGTTTTAATTTCCATTGTCCCTTTCATAGAAAGGATCGCTTTAACGGCTTCTTCAAATTGTTCGTGCCCTGATGCCGGTTTTCCAGGTTCGGCAACAATAATGCCTGATGTATCGTACATGTTAAGTAAAGTGGCTAAATCGCCCGTGTTAAAGGCGGCAGCGAGTGCTGAGTGGGCATCTTCGGCCCTTTTTGGTAAGTTCATCATATTTAGGATTATGGGTTTAAGAAAAAATGCTGGTGAATCCTTGTTCTGCCGATATTTTGCGGGCAAGTGCGCCTGCATAATCGTATACTTTATTGAAAAGGAAACCGCCCATACTGATCCGTTTTACACCTAACGATTCTAATTCCTTAAAACCGGGCAGATCGGGCATGCACATTACGTTAATGGGCAAAGAGGTAGCTTTTACCACTGCTTCAATATCCCCGCTATTGGTAATGCAGGGCACAAAAATGCCATCTGCCCCCGCATCCTGATAAAGTTTAATCCGATTTTGGGTTTCTTCCAGTGCATTTGGCAATCCCAATAAAAAAGCATCGGTTCTGATATTGAGGAAGATGCCCAATCTTTTTTGTCTGATGTGCCGGGCAGCAGCTGCAACTGTTCCTGCAAAAGAAACTGCAGATGTTAAGGTTCTTTTTTCCCCGGGCAAGGTATCTTCAAGATTAATGCCTACGGCCCCGCTCTCGTGGAGTTTCTCTATATTTTTTAAAATGCCATCCAGATTGCGGCTGTACCCGGCTTCCATATCAACGGTAAGCGGAAGGTTAACCGCCTCCGTAATGCGTTTGGTGATACGCAACAGTTCTTCAAAAGGCAGGTTTTCACCATCAGGATAACCGAGGGCATTTGAAATGGCCTGGCTCGAAATACCGATTGCCCTATACCCTGCCGATTGAAAGGTTTCCGCGCTTTTTACGTCCCAAACATTCCCAATTAAAAGTGGACTGCTGTTTTTGTGCAGGTGTTTAAATGTTTCAAAAGAGTTCATACTATATCTTATTTAATTGATTATGCATCAAAGATATAGCCCGTAAAAACCATCGGATTGTACAAATCCGAACAGATTAAAAAATTATAGAAAAAGCAATTGATTTACGGGGGTAAGGTTATCGAGGTAACTCGAAGGAGTAAGTCCGGTAAAAGATTTAAAATCCCTGATAAAATGCGACTGATCGAAATATCCGCAGGCGTAGGCAATAGAGGTAAATGGCTGATCGTTTTTGGATATCATTTTTAAACTCTGTTGAAACCTGTTGATCTTATCGTAAGATTTTGGCGAAAGCCCGGTATGCTGGTGCAATAAGCGTTGCAGATAACGTGTGGTAATATTATGCCGCGATGCAATATTGGTGATGTTGCTTCCTGAGGAATCCTTTAAAATGCTATCTAAAATATCGGCTACTTTATTGATATGAAATGATTTTTTTTCGTGAATGATCAGTCTTTTCAACAGAAAAGTTTCTAAAAGATCAATGCGGTTCTGTTCGCCATCGGTTTCGAGCAGCCTTTGGTGCAGTGTTTGGGCAACCCCTCCTATTACATCCTGCAGATCGGTAATGTTATCGTTGAAAACCCCCATCTGATCGTTAAAAAAATAAGAAGCCGAATGTGTATAAAATTTGATGCCAAGCATAACATGTTTACCGGTCGACCTAATAGACAACGGTTTTGTGATCTGCCCCCAAAGTTCGATTTTTGGCGTTTTCTTAAAACCATCATCCAACAGGTATTCCCAACTGCCATTGCCCAGGTTAAAAATCACCTCCATATCGCCACTGGGGAACACCACATCTTCAAAAACGGCATCTGTATCCGATTTGAAAACATAATAATGCCTGATGTATGGCTTTAAGGTAGCAGAAGGTAAAAATTGTTTAAATTCCATATCCCGATAAATTACAAGATCGTAAAATTAAGGCAATATTTAACCTGCAAATTGTAAAAATCGGAACTAACGCTTTCGATTATTTCAGAGAAGATTTCTAATCCCATTTTAAGCTTCATTATTCTTTATTACGTTGATTTACAGCAGATGGCAAGAAATTGCTTTTAGCATCCATCAAAATTTCCGATATTTGTAGCATTTGAATGTCGAAATCAAATCCCGATTCCTACATTTTCTTTCCCCGATGCAAAACAAAGGGGCTTAATAAACGTTATGACAAACACAAATAAATCTGTAATTTTGAGCCATGTATAATAAAAGTGATATTGAATTAAAGGTAGCGGAATTTTTATTACAGATAAAAGCAATCAAATTACAGCCGAACAACCCTTTTACATGGGCATCAGGCTGGAAATCGCCTATTTATTGCGATAACAGGATTACCCTTTCCCACCCTCAGGTTAGAACTTACATCCGTCAGAAACTTGCTCAGGCCATACAGGAAGAATTTGGTTCTGTAGATGTAATTGCAGGTGTTGCAACCGCTGGTATCCCACAGGGCGTTTTGGTAGCACAGGAACTGGGTTTACCATTTATTTATGTAAGGGCAAAAGCCAAAGAACACGGTACCGGAAGTTTAATTGAAGGCGAAGTGGTAGAAGGTCAGCGTGTGGTGGTAATCGAAGATTTAATCTCAACCGGAAAAAGCAGCTTACAGGCTGTTGAGGCTTTAAGGGCTGCAGGTTTATCGGTTGCCGGTTTAGCTGCAATATTTACTTACGGTTTTGAAAAAGCAGACGAAAATTTTACCGCTGCAAAATGCCGTTATCTTACCTTATCAAACTATGGTGCGCTGATTGATTATGCAGCAGAACACAGCATTATTGCCAAAAGCGACATGGAATTATTAGGCAAATGGCGCTTAAACCCTTCAGAATGGGGACAAGGACAGGTTTTGAGTCCGGAATCTTAAGTTTTGACTAAAAACAAAAATCTATAAAAATATATAATGACTGTTATTGAAAGCACAGTAGAAGTAAATAAGCCCGTTGCCGAGGTTTATGCTTTTCTAACCAATATGAACAATCATCAGCAATTGATGCCAGAAAATATCTACAACTGGGAATCGACCGAAGATGATGCACGTTTTACAATCCAGAATATGGCAAAATTGGCCATTAAGATCTCTAACCGTGTAGAAAACCAGGAAATAACAGCCATTCCGAGCGAAAAAGCCCCTTTTGATGTCGAATTAAAATGGACGGTTGCAGATAACGGAAACGGAACAACCACTGCTAAACATATCATTTCGGCAGACCTGAACATGATGATGAAAATGTTGGCATCGGGCCCTTTACAAAAATTGGCCGATCATCAGACAGAAAAACTGAAAGAAATATTAGGATAAAGGTAATAACACAGATAAATGAGACGAGCTAACCCTCGTCTTTTTTTATGCGTAAAAATTCCATTGCGGTTCTTTTATCGGCATATTATTTTAATACCTTAGTTTTTGGATAAGCCCTAAACTATGAACCGAAAATTTTTACAGATTACCACTTTACTTTTTGCCCTTTCTCCCCTTTCCAAATCATTTGCCCAATCGGTTACTGCTTTAAAAACCGAATACCTGGTCAACCCGATTGGCCTGGATAGCCCAAATCCACGTTTTACCTGGCAAATGCATGATGCCAGCCAGGACGCCAGACAAAGTGCTTACCGTATTTTGGTTGATACCGATTCTTCTTCTGTGGTTAATGCCAATGCGAAATTATGGAATACCGGTTGGGTAAAATCAGACAATAACCTGGTTATTTATTCGGGCCAGCTACTAAAACCTTTTACTAAGTATTATTGGCGGGTGGATATTGCTGATGGAAACAATAAAAAATCAGATAAAACCAACATCGCCAGTTTTGAAACCGGCATGATGAAAATGGAAAACTGGCAGGGCGCCTGGATTTCGGATACTGAAAATACCAAGCTTAAACCTGCCCCCTATTTCCGCAATACTTTCAGTACCAATAAAAAAATTAAATCGGCAAGAGCCTACATCGCTGCTGCCGGGTTATACGAACTTTCCATCAATGGAAAGAAAATCGGCAACCACCGCATGGATCCGATGTACACGCGTTTCGATAGGCGGACTTTATATGTTACCTACGATGTAACCAATGCCATTAACCAGGGTAAAAATGCCATTGGTGTATTATTGGGCAATGGTTGGTATAACCATCAATCAACTGCGGTTTGGTATTTCGACCGTGCACCATGGCGCAACAGGCCAACTTTTTGTCTCGATTTACGCATTACCTATGAAGATGGTACTACAGAAACCATCAAATCAGGCAAAAATTGGAAAACCGCTTTAAGCCCTATTATTTTTAACAGCATTTACACCGCTGAACATTATGACGCGCGTTTAGAAAAAAAGGGCTGGGATACACCTGATTTTGACGATAAAGACTGGAAAGAGGTGATGTTCCGTTCGGCACCATCAAAAAATATCGTGGCTCAGGCACTGAATCCTATCCGTAATGTAGAAGAAATTGCCAGCAAAAGCATCAAAAAATTTAACGACACCACTTACCTGTTCGATCTGGGCAGGAATATTTCGGGTGTAAGCAAAATTACCGTAAACGGGCCTGCTGGGACAATAATTAAGCTAAAACATGGCGAACGTTTATATCCTAACGGACATGTGGATATATCAAATATTGATGCACATTACCGTCCAACGGATAATACCGACCCTTTCCAAACCGATATTCTGATTTTGAATGGAAAAGGTGCACAAAGTTTTATGCCTCATTTTAACTACAAAGGTTTTCAATATGTAGAGATAAGCAGCTCGGCCCCTGTTCAATTGCAAAAAGAAGATCTGGTGGGTTATTTTATGCATAGTGATGTACCGGTTGCGGGTGATGTTAAATCGTCGGAACCTATTATTAACAAAATTTATTATGCCACCAATAATTCTTACCTCTCTAATCTTTTTGGCTACCCGACTGATTGTCCGCAAAGGGAGAAAAACGGCTGGACGGGCGATGCCCAAATTGCCATAGAAACAGGTTTATATGGTTTTGACGGCATTACCATTTACGAAAAATGGCTGGCCGATCACCGTGACGAACAGCAACCGAATGGTGTTTTACCTTCTATTATCCCTACCGATGGCTGGGGTTACGAATGGGGAAATGGACCGGACTGGACGAGTACCATTGCCATCATCCCCTGGAATGTATACCTTTTTTATGGCGACAAAAAACTAATTGCCGATTGTTATCCCAACATCAGAAAATACGTAAACCACATCGACGAAACTTACCCTACCGGTTTAACCACCTGGGGCCTCGGAGATTGGATTCCGGTGAAATCAAAATCACCTGTGGAGCTTACCTCAACCTGCTACTACTATGCTGATGTGGTAATTTTGGCCAAAGCAGCCAAAATTTTGGGCAAAAACGATGATTATGTAAAATATACGGCTCTCGCCAAAAAAATCAAAGATGCGTTTAATGCCAAATATCTGAATAAAGAAAAAGGGATTTACAACACGGGCATACAAACCGAAATGAGCGTTCCCCTCTACTGGAAAATTGTGCCCGAAGAATCAGTTGCCTTAGTCGCTAAAAATCTGGCAAAACGGGTAGAAACAGATGGTTTCCATTTGGATGTTGGATTATTGGGCACCAAAGCCATTTTAAATGCCCTAAGCGAAAATGGTTATAGCGATGTTGCCTATAAAGTTGCCGCTCAAAAAACCTACCCAAGCTGGGGCTGGTGGATGGAAAACGGGGCCACTACTTTATACGAAAACTGGCCTATTGATGCCAAATCAGACATATCGATGAACCACATCATGTTCGGCGAAATTGGGGCATGGTTGTACAAATCACCGGGAGGAATTAAACCCGACGAAAAACAACCTGGCTTTAAACATGTTATTTTAGAACCGCATATTATGGAAGGGCTGGATCATTTCGAAGCCAGCCACATCAGTCCTTATGGAAAAATCAGCAGCGCCTGGAAAAGAACTAACAACGGAATCAGGTACGATATCACCATTCCGGCCAATTCTACTGCTAGCATTAACCTATCACCAAGTCTCGGTACAACTGTTTCGGTTAATGGTAAAACTGCCGGTAGTAACAAAATAGATTTAGTTGCGGGTAAGTATGTTATTGAGCAAAAAGCAGGGAAATAATTAAGATACTACTGTCCAGACCTCGCAGGTTTTAAAAATCTGCGAGGCCTGAAATAGAAAAATGCTTGCGCTCGTTTCCAAACGAGTGCATCGTTAGCTTAACGATTCTATCGTTTAAAACGATAACTATTTAACGCTCGTTAGAAACGAGCGTTAGCTATAAATAATTAATCTCCTGAATATAGTCATTTCGAGCGGAGTGAAACGCAGTCGAGAACTCTATCGAGATAGATCTCTCCGCTCCACTGCGTTTCAGTCGAGATGACGGATTTATTGAAACCTGCGAGGTTTACTTGCGATACTCCGCGTTAGGGATTGTAAGGGTTCAGTACCGATCCTTCATCGGTACCGAAGCAAAGCGAAGCCCTGAAAAGCCCGACCCTTGCGCAGCATGGGTAACGCCCAAAACAGTTGACAGTTGGTAATTCGACAAACAAACCTCGCAGGTTTCGGAAACCTGCGAGGTTCAAACTCAACAACACGACAAAATTTCAGCACAAACAACTAAAAATCAGCAATTTAGTCATTTAAAACTAAAACTTACCGACAAAATTTCCGATTGTAAAATCAAAATCGCTGTGGCATTTGTTTTGACTTAAAGCGGATATGAACTTCAACAATTTTACGATAAAAGCCCAGGAAGCAGTTCAACAGGCTTCTGAAATAGCCCAAGGCAATCAGCAACAGGCTATTGAAACAGCACACCTGCTTAAAGGTTTGCTTACTGTTGATGAAAATGTGGTTTCTTATGTTTTAAAGAAACTGAACGTTAACCTAAATTCACTAAATCAAAACCTGGATGCAGAAATTGCAAAATTCCCGAAAGTGAGTGGAAGCAATGTCTATCTGTCATCAAATGCCAATAGCGTTTTGCAGAAAGCGCAAACATTTTTAAAAGAATTTAAAGATGAATTTGTATCCGTAGAACATTTGTTATTGGGTATCCTTGCCGTTAACGATAGTACCGCTAAATTGTTAAAAGAGCAGGGCGTTAACGAAAAAGACCTTAAAAAAGCCATTACCGAGCTACGGGGAGATAATCGCGTAACTGATCAAAATGCCGAAGCAACTTACCAGGCTTTGAGCAAATATG
Source organism: Pedobacter sp. UBA5917 (assembly GCF_002432345.1). Lineage (GTDB taxonomy): Bacteria > Bacteroidota > Bacteroidia > Sphingobacteriales > Sphingobacteriaceae > Pedobacter. The sequence goes on along the minus strand of NZ_DJDT01000240.1, from coordinate 7,341 downwards.
CCCGCAACCTAAACGAGTATGCCGAAAGCGGAAAACTGGATCCGGTGATCGGCCGCGATGAGGAAATCCGCCGCGTGATCCAGATTTTATCACGTAGAACAAAAAACAACCCGATTTTAATCGGTGAGCCGGGTGTGGGTAAAACCGCCATTGCAGAAGGTATTGCTTTCAGGATTATTAAAGGCGATGTGCCCGAAAACCTGAAAAGCAAAGTAGTATACTCATTGGATATGGGTTCGCTTATTGCAGGCGCAAAATATAAAGGCGAGTTTGAAGAACGTTTAAAAGCCGTGGTTAAAGAGGTTACTCAGAGTGATGGCGACATTATCCTGTTTATCGACGAGATCCACACTTTGGTGGGTGCCGGAGGCGGCGAAGGTGCTATGGATGCCGCAAACATTTTAAAACCCGCCCTTGCCCGTGGAGAATTACGTGCCATTGGTGCAACCACTCTGGATGAATACCAGAAATACCTCGAAAAAGATAAAGCTTTAGAGCGCCGTTTCCAAAAGGTGATGGTTGAAGAACCTGATACCCAGGATGCCATTTCGATCCTGCGCGGATTAAAAGAGCGTTACGAAACCCACCACAAGGTTAGGATTAAAGATGAAGCCATTATTGCAGCTGTAGAAATGAGTCAGCGGTACATTTCCGACCGTTTTTTACCGGATAAAGCCATCGATTTAATGGACGAGGCCGCATCTAAATTACGTATGGAAATGGACAGCGTGCCGGAACATGTTGATGCTTTGGACCGTGAGATTATGCGTTTGGAAATTGAACGCGAAGCAATTAAACGCGAAAAAGACGATAGAAAAGTTAAGGAACTTTCGGAAGAAATTGCCAATCTATCGGCAGAACGTGATGAATTTAAAGCCAAATGGCAGGGTGAAAAAGACCTGGTAGATGCGGTTAACAACGAGTTAGAGCAGATTGAGCACTATAAATTAGAGGCCGAACAGGCCGAACGTGCCGGAGATTATGGCAAGGTGGCCGAAATCCGTTACGGAAAAATTAAAGAAGCACAGGATAAGGTTGAGAAACTTAAAGCAGATCTGGAAAGTCAGCAAACAGATAGCCGCATGCTTAAAGAAGAAGTTACTGCCGATGATATTGCAGGTGTTGTAGGTCGTTGGACAGGCATTCCGGTTACAAAACTGATTGCCAGTGAGCGCGAAAAACTGCTTCATTTAGAAGAAGAGCTGCATCAGCGTGTTGCCGGACAGGATGAAGCCATTGAAGCGATTTCTGACGCCATACGCCGTTCTCGTGCAGGCTTACAGGATAAACGCAAACCGATCGGATCTTTTATCTTTTTAGGTACAACCGGCGTGGGTAAAACCGAATTGGCAAAGGCTTTGGCAGAGTTTTTATTCAATGATGAAAATGCTTTAACGCGTATTGATATGAGTGAATATCAGGAGCGCCACGCCGTTTCGCGATTGATTGGAGCGCCTCCGGGATATGTGGGCTATGATGAAGGCGGGCAGCTAACGGAAGCCGTTAGGCGCAAACCATATTCGGTTGTATTGCTTGATGAGATCGAAAAAGCACATCCTGATGTATTTAATATCCTGTTACAGGTATTGGATGATGGCCGTTTAACCGATAACAAAGGCAGAACGGTGAATTTTAAAAATACCATCATCATTATGACATCCAACATCGGTGCACATTTGATCCAGGATAATTTTAAAAATTTAAGCGACGAAAACCGTGATGAGGTAATTGCCAAAACCAAAAACGAACTGTTTGAGGTATTGAAACAGACCATCCGTCCGGAGTTTTTAAACAGGATTGATGAACTGATTATGTTTACCCCGTTAAACCGCAGCGAAATCAGAAATATTGTGGGGTTACAGTTTAAACATGTACAACAAACCCTGGCCGAAATGGGTATAGAAATGGAAGCCAGCGACGAAGCTTTAGATTGGCTGGCACAATTGGGTTACGATCCGCAGTTTGGTGCCCGACCGTTGAAAAGGGTTATCCAAAAAAGAATCTTAAACGAGCTGTCGAAAGAGATATTGGCGGGCAAAATAGATAAAGACAGCAAAATTAAGCTGGATATGTTCGATCACAATTTTGTGTTCCTGAACCAAAAAGTAGATTAAAACATAACAATTAAATGAAATCCCATAGATTAATTTCTGTGGGATTTTTTTTTTACAAAAACAACACTTTATCATTGCGCTTTACTGATTCCTTTTTTATAAAACTCAATGTCCAGATTAGTAATTATTTTCTCTTCAGGCTCCGAAAATAGCTTCAAAAAGTGAAATCTTTTATTCAAAACCTGATAAACAGCCACTGATAAACGAAAAGAATGGTATTTTTTATCCCAAGCTGGCTTAATTACGCAAAAAATAAGCTTTTTATCGATATAAAACTTACCAAAAGAACTATACAGATATTCTCTTTTAAATTGTGGATCATACACAAGTACTTTGCTTAAGGTATTATAAACATATAAGTATGACCTATTCCCAAATCCTACATCCTCATTTGTAGTAAAATACAGCAGATCTTTTTTTAATACGTTTGAATAATTACTAAAGCTATCTTTTCCAAACTCAAAAATTCCGTTGAACAAATTATTACCACTTCCATCTGGAAGATCAATTTTATTTCCGGCAACAATGACTGATCTTTCTGCCTGAAATGTCACAGCTTGTTTTGTGTTATTTTTAATGTAGTTTGTTGATTTACCATTACCAGTACTTTCTTTTGGTTTACAGGAAAGTAGAAGAATAGCAGAAATCGCTAGTAGAATAAGCTCACTCCTATTAATATGCATAGAATCAAATGATCATTTAATAAATTATTCATCCATTTCAAGTTACGATTTTATCCGCTAAGTTGGTCTGGATTTGCAATCCAGATCCTCCGAACTGTGGATTTATAATCCACTCACAAAAAACTCCATTACGTAACTAACATGCTAGTTCATTTTCTTGTTTTTTAATCCAATAATGATTATTATTGATTACACACAAAAACACAAATAAAATGAAACCTAAATTAATCATTATGGCACTACTATGTGCTGTTGGTTGGCGCAGCTATGCCCAAACTGAAAAAGGCTCAGGCTTTGTTGGCGGAAGCATAAGCTTCGGAACCTCCAAACAAAACAATTCATCGGCCAGTTTAAACACATTTACCTTAACGCCCAGAGGAGGTTATTTTTTAGCCAGAAATTTTGCCATAGGCTTAGAAACCCCTTTAAATCTTTCGAAGCTTAGGGGCGAAAGTTATATCGCCTGGAATAGCGAATATGGATATTACGAAGAACAGCGCGGGGTTAAGGAATTTAGCTTTGGGATCTCTCCTTTTGTTCGTAAGTACATTGATGTTAAAGATCGTATCAAGTTTTTCATGCAGGCCAATCTGCTTCTTCAGATCAATACTTTTAACAGGATCGATGATGAAGGCTACCTGATCCGTACCGATGCAAAAGTAAAAGGATGGGGCGCGAGTATAAGCCCGGGCTTCAGTTATTTCATATCAAAGCATAGTGCTTTAGAATTTTCGGTACCCATTGTAAGCTTCTTCCATCAAAGTTATTATGCCGAAGAATCGCTTTACAATTACGACAAAACGAATAATTTAAGGCTCGCGCTTCAAAATTTCACCCCAACTGTTACTTTTAACTACCATTTTTAACATCCGATAAAATGAAAAACATATTCAGCCGCTTAAGCTTAAAAATTTTAGGCTTAGCCCTCCTATTTACATATGCTTTTAATGCAAAAGCACAAACTGCAGAAATTAATGAGATAAGGTATTATAGAAGTATTTTTCCCGAAGAAAACGGAAAACCTGAATTTATCGGTGATGAAAAGATAGAGTATTACCGGAGCATTTTTCCGGAGGAAAATGGAAAGATCAAATCAATAGGCAATAAAACATTCGAATACTACCGTAGCATCTTCCCTGAGGAAAACGGCAAAATCAAATCAATTGGTGATAAAAAATTCGAATACTACAGAAGTATTTTCCCGGAAGAAAATGGTAAAGTTAAATCGATCGGCAATATCAAATTTGAATATTACAGAAGTATATTTCCGGAGGAAAACGGCAAATTAAAATCTATTGGCAACACCAGCATTGAATACTACCGGAGCATTTTCCCTGAGGAAAACGGGAAGATCAAATCAATAGGTGGTGCGCAGATAGAATATCACAGAAGTATTTTTGCAGAAGAAAATGGAAGGATTAAATCGATTACCGGTAAAACCGGTTGCGACTTTATTTCATCCCCTACCGAATTGTATTACTTTATCCTTAATGCAAATGCAAACTAACCATTAATTGATCAATACAACTCCTATGAGATATTTTAAATACTGAGAATCAACAACTTAAAAATAAATAAACTAAAAATATAGTTAACCTCAGCTTTTTATTTTATTATTGAATACACAAAAAACACAAATGAACATGAAAAAACAATTATTAATGCTCGTAGCGATATGCGCTATCGCGATGGCTGCTAACGCCCAAACAGAAAAAGGAGATAACCTGATCGGTGGAAGCATAGGGTTTAACTACAACAACCGTAAGCCCTTAAATTTTGGTAACACTACTACAGACAACTCCAGGTCATTTAACATCTCCCCACGTTATGGCCATTTTTTTGGGAAAAATTTAGCTGTAGGGCTACAGGTTGGCTATAGTAGAGGCAAAACCCATTCAACTTCTACCTACGTTTTGGGAAATAACTCACTGGCGTTCTCTAATACGGAAACAAAAAACAATTTTTTTACTGCCATACCTTATGTAAGGTATTATGTAGAGGTTGCGGATAAGTTTAAATTCTTTGGGGAAGGAGCTTTTGGAATGGCATTCGGAAAAACCAAATCAAGTTCTATATATTCTGCCAATAATATCAACCAAAATATAGACTACAAAACCACACAATACCTGGCCTCTGTAAATCCTGGTTTTGCATTTTTCCCTTCAAAAAAGTGGGCAATCGAATTCTCGTTCCCGTTAATTTCTTATAGTAAATACAAATTGGAAGACAATGGGGTTAATTTAAACTCAGAAGCATCAAACAACGAATCTTTTACTTTAGCATTTAGTTCCTTCTCTCCCACAATTGGATTTAATTTCCATTTTTAAATTAGATAGCCCCATCTCCCATAAAAAGATGGGGCTATTTTTTATTTCTTCTTCGTTTCGATATTCGGTAAAAACCCCGTTAACAAACCGATCAAAGGCAGAAATGCACAAATATTAAATACGTATTCGATGCTGGTAGAATCGGCCAGTTTGCCCAATAAGGCCGAGCCAATACCGCCCATACCAAAGGCAAAGCCAAAAAACAGACCGGCAACCAGACCAACTTTTCCAGGGATCAGCTCCTGCGCATAAACCAGGATAGCCGAAAATGCCGATGCCAGAATCATCCCGATAGGAACAATCAGTACGCCGATCCAGAATAAACTGGCGTGCGGCAGCAACAATGCAAAAGGTGCAGTACCCAATATCGAAGCCCATATTACGTACTTGCGGCCTATTTTATCACCAATCGGGCCACCCAACAGCGTACCCGCAGCTACAGAGAATAAAAACACAAATAAATAGATCTGTGAAGTCTGTACCGAAACATGGAATTTATCGATCAGGTAAAAGGTAAAATAATTGGTTAAACTGGCCATGTAAAAATATTTCGAGAAAATAAGCAACAGTAAAATACATACCGAAAAAATCACTTTACCTTTCGAAAATTGATTTACAACCGCTTGTATATTTGTTTTTTTACTCCTCGAAAGCATAAAACCTTTGTACCAGTTGCCTACATAGGTTAAAATAATAATCGCCAGAAGTGCGATAACCGAAAACCAGATTACACTGAACTGCCCATAGGGAACAATAATCCAGGCTGCCAACAACGGCCCCAAAGAACTACCGGCATTACCGCCCAACTGGAAAACAGACTGGGCCAATCCCCTCTTCCCGCCCGATGCGGCATGGGCCATCCGCGAGGCTTCGGGGTGAAAAATAGAAGAACCGATACCTATAAAAGCAACGGAAAGCAGCATGGTATAAAAATGGGCCGATTGTGAGAGCGAAATCAAACCGATAAGCGTAAACCCCATGCCTGTAGCCAGCGAATATGGCTGGGGCTTTTTATCGGTGTATAAACCCACAAAAGGCTGTAATAACGAGGCCGCCAACTGGAAAGTAAGCGTGATTAAACCAATCTGCGAAAAACTTAAATGATAACTAGTTTTAATAATCGGGTAAATGGCTGGGATTAGTGATTGTATCGTATCGTTTAACAGGTGCGAAAAACTTAACGCAAAAAGTATCGGGAAAACGGTTTTTTCAATAATTGACGTAGTAGATGTATTTTCGGTCATAACGGATAGCTTATAGGTCAAAAATAACGATAATAAATTTTTAAACTACACCTATTGTCCTTGCAAAAGCCAAACTTTTTAATCATGTTTCCGTTTTATAGCTATGGAAAAGAACAGAAAAATTGTTGGTTTATGTGGAAGCCTAAGAAAAGGCTCTTACAATGCGATGTTGCTTAAAATTGCAGGCAGTTTAGTCCCTGAAGGTATTACATTTGAAATTGTGCCATTTGACGATATCCCCATTTATAATGCCGACCACGATTTACCTGAAACCGAAGAAAGACCTGCAAGTGTAGCAAAATTCAGGAATGCTTTGGCTGATGCCGATGCTTTTATCATTGCTTCTCCTGAATACAACTATTCTATCCCGGGCGGACTTAAAAACGCCATCGACTGGGCCAGCCGTGGAAAAGATTCGCCATTACTGCATAAACCGGTTGCTGTAATGGGTACTACGCAGGGCCAATGGGGAACGGTAAGGATGCAAACTGCTTTTCTGCCCGTTTTCACTTTCTTAAATATGAATCCGGTATTACAGCCGGAGGTACTGATTGCACAGGCACAAAATAAATTCGATGCCGAAGGAAACCTTAACGACGAAAGAACCATTGGGATTATCCAAAAGAAAATAGAAAACCTGATTTCGGCATGTAAAGTTTAAGTTTTTAATATGCTTTATCATTCAGATTCATCTTTAAAAAAATTCATGGCAATATGCTAGCTTGCTTTGAAAACAAACAGGTTTTACCGAAGAACGCCCGTTAATCCCAAGTGCGGGAATCAAAAAAACAGTTGCAGAATAGAACAATCAGCACTATCAAACCTAAAACGCAGTGGTTTTGTGCAGATCTCGCAAAAACTTTAACCTTATCTAATACTTCCTGCACAAAACACAGTGCCGCTGTTTTTTTGATGCGAATGAGGTTTGCGGGAAAGCACATTGCGGATTAACGAAGCGCTTTGGGTACTTTGG
>NZ_DJDT01000242.1 GCF_002432345.1 Pedobacter sp. UBA5917 | reverse complement strand
CAACCTATTTTAGGACGAGTCAGTGAGTTAGACTAGTGTTTAACTTCAGTTTTCTCAGTAGTAGTTTTTACAGTAGTATCTTTAACTGTAGAATCTTTTACTAAAGTATCTTTTTTAGTAGTATCGGTAACTACAGTTGAAGAATCAGTAGCAGTTGTGTCAGTACCTTCTGCTTTTTTCTCTGAATTACAAGCAACAACTGATAAAGATAAAGCTAAAGCTAAGAAGCCTAATTTGAATGCATTTTTCATTTTTGAATATTTTTTAAGTAATTAATTAATTTACCTCTTAATACGCGTTATTTAAAAAGGTAACCCAAAAAAAATAAAAAAAATAAAAAAGGTCTTGAAAACACTTTCAAGACCTTTTTTATTATGGTAAAGTTAAAACTAGTGTTTAACTTCAGTTGTAGTAGTAGTAGCTTTTACAGTAGTATCTTTTACTGTAGAATCTTTAACTGTAGTATCTTTTGCAGTAGTATCAGTAACGATAGTAGAAGAATCAGTTAAAGTAGTATCAGTACCTTCTGCTTTTTTCTCTGAATTACAAGCAACAACTGATAAAGATAGAGCTAAAGCTAAAAAGCCTAATTTGAATGCATTTTTCATTTTTAAATTTTTTTAAGTAATTAATTTCTTATTAATGCCGCAAAGGTAGAAAGGTAACCCGATAATCGAAAAAAAAGTTAAAATATTTTTTATCCGGCTTTTGGGTTACCGGTAGGCATAAGTTTGTATTAAGCAATTATAGTGGCTATAAATATTTTTTTGTCTAATATTGGGTTACTATTTACCGAAAAACGTATTAACTAGTGAATAACAGTTTAAAGGGTTCAGTTCCAACAGATAGAGAGGTTATTTTAGGTGTTCTAAATAACTCCAAAGATGCACTTAACAAGTTATACAAGGCTTATTATGCAATGGTTTTGCAGTTTATCCTTAATAATAATGGTGATGAAGATGACGCAAAAGATGTTTACCAGGAGGCCATTATTATTTTATATAACAAAATTAAGGAAGGTAATTTTGAGCTGAGCAGTAAACTTAAAACCTACATTTATTCGGTTTGCCGGCGGATCTGGTTAAAAAAACTTAACCTGAACAGTAAAAAGGCCGGTAACATTACCGATTATGAAGATGTGTTTGCGGTAGAGGAGGATGTAGAGGAGCACGAGGAAAAAGACCTGCAATTTGTAAAAATGCAATCGGCACTCGATCACTTAGGCGAGCCCTGTAAAACCATTATTCAGGATTTTTATATCCATAATTTATCCATGCAGGATATCTGTGAAAAGTTCGGCTATACCAATACCGATAATGCAAAAACACAGAAATATAAATGCCTGCAAAGGTTAAAGAAAATATTTTTTCAACCATAATAATTGAAATGAGAAACGATTTGGAGTTAGATGCAATTATTGAGGATTATCTTTTAGGTAAACTTAATGCACAGGAAACAGAAGCTTTTGAGCAGTTACGTCGTAATGATGCCACGGTAGATCATAAGGTAGTTTCGCATAAATTCTTTTTAGAGTCTATGGGGGCATTTGCTGCGCAATTGCATTTAAAGGAACAATTAAACCAGATCCATTCAGAAATTGATGTGGAGAGCCTGGCTAATGCGCTTAGGCCACATCCATCACGTGTAGTGCAGTTATGGCGCAAACACAGGTCTGCCATAGCTATAGCAGCATCATTTATTTTACTTTCTCTGGTTTCTATCTATTCTATTCAGCACAATACCAAGCAGGATATCAGGTATAACCAAATGAGCAGGGAGTTATCAAGGGTTAAAACTTCTACAAAAGACTTGATCAGGACTATTCAATCTACAAACTCTGGCGATACGCAGAACAAAAATGTAAATCCCGGAAATTTTGGCGGTACTGGTTTTGCCATCTCAGCAAATGGGTATATATTAACCAATTTTCATGTAATTAAGGGGGCAGATTCTCTGTTTGTACAAAACAGTAAAGGAGAGTCGTTTAAAGTTAAAGCAACTTATACCGATCCGCAGAATGATATAGCCATCTTAAAAATAAGTGATAAAAGTTTTAGTAGCCTATCTGCTATTCCATATACCATTAAAAGAAATACCAGTAGTATTGGTGAAATTGTATATACACTGGGTTACCCTAAAGATGATGCAGTATTGGGAGAAGGTTATGTGAGTTCTAAAAATGGCTTTATAGGCGATACTACCCAGTATCAGGTATCTATACCGGTAAATCCTGGAAACAGTGGCGGGCCATTGCTTGATAATAATGGAAATTTAGTGGGGATTATCAGCGGTAAACCAGACCAGACAGAAGGAGCAGCTTTTGCGATTAAATCTAAGTATATTTTAGAGGCAATGCGGGCCATTCCACAGGATTCTCTAGGTAAAAATAAACTTTCGGCAAATAAGAAAAGTGCGTTATCAGGTCTGAAACGTACCAAACAGATCGAAAAACTGCAGGATTATGTATTCATGATCAAAGCTTACAATTAATACCCCAAACAAATTAATATTTTTAAACCCTGTAGCTTAAATGTTGCAGGGTTTTTTGTTTGAAATGTAATTTATAGGTCTTAAAATAATATAATGCCTATGTATTTAGTATACTATTGTTTAGATTTGTTTAAATCAACTTAAAAATTATCATCATATGAGCATAAGACTAGGCGATACCGCACCGAATTTTCAGGCCAATACCTCTATTGGGGAAATCGATTTTTACGAATATTTAGGAGATAGCTGGGGCGTATTATTTTCGCACCCCGCAGATTATACTCCTGTTTGTACAACAGAACTTGGAAGAACAGCTGCATTAAAAGGAGAATTTGAAAAAAGAAATGTTAAAGTTCTGGCATTAAGTGTTGATTCTGCCGAATCGCATAAAGGCTGGATCAGCGATATCAACGAAACACAGAACACTTCGGTCGAATTTCCGATTATTGCAGACCCGGATAAAACTGTTGCCAACCTTTATGATATGATCCATCCGAATGCTTCGGAAACCTTAACTGTAAGGTCGTTGTTTGTGATCAGTCCGGATAAAAAGGTGAAATTAACCATCACTTATCCGGCTTCTACAGGAAGAAACTTTAATGAGGTATTACGTGTAATCGATTCGTTGCAATTAACTGCAAATTATAGCGTGGCTACACCTGCCGATTGGAAAGACGGAGAGGATGTAATTGTGGTAAACAGCATTAAAACGGAAGATATTCCGGCCAAATTTCCGAAAGGACATAAAGTGATCAAGCCTTATCTGCGTACTACACCTCAACCGAATAAATAATTTCGATAATCTCCTTTTTGGAACGCAACATTCTTGTTGAACGGCCAAAAAGGACTTGTGTTATAGGCTCAAATTATTATATTTGGTAGTTTTGTTTCAATATTAACGCTTATCTGATTGTTTATTCTCACTTTAATAGTCAATTGGTTGAATGAAATGCTGATCAAAGCGTAAAAGGTTTATTTATTTTATACAATTTTTTATTTTTTTATGGCAACCGGAAAAGTTAAGTGGTTTAACACTCAAAAAGGCTTTGGATTTATTGTGCAGGAAGACAATAAAGACTTATTTGTACATTTTAAAGATGTTTTAGGTGGAATCGAAAGCTTGAAAGAAAACGACACAGTAGAATTTGAAGTAGCTGAAGGCAGAAAAGGTTTACAGGCAGTAAACGTTAAGAAAGTTTAAGCGATAATATCATAATTATTTCTTCATCACTACAAAAAGCCTTTTGAGAGAAAGGCTTTTTGTGTTAATTAAGTCGTCACCCTGAATTTATTTCAGGGTCTGTTACATTAAGCTGCTGAAACAAGTCGGCATGACGCCGTGGCCGGGGTTAATAATACTGAATAATCGACGCCTTTAAAATTACATTTTCCCCGTGGGCAACTTTGGTGAAAATCAAAAACTGCTCCTGATCAGCTTTGATCTTGTATTTCTTTACCAGTTCTTCAGGCTTTGCCGGGTAATTACGGACGATAACATTGCCTTTCAAATTTGTAAGCTTTTTCAGTTCACCGGTATTTAATATCCCCTCAATTTTAAAAATCCTACCAGGAAATCCCTGATTTATCGAGTCAGCGGTATACAATTGGGTTTGTTGATGCAGTTTTGATAGACCATAAGTTGTTCCAATTAAATTAAATGCGCCAGATTTTAACAGCGCAGCATCCGGCTCATATAAATAATCATCAATATTTAAACTTTCTGCAAATTGAACGGGTGCATTAGCTGATGGCCAGTAAAAAGAAAAATCTTTTTCAATGCCGTTATTTAACGTTATGGCAACAATTTTAGGATCCTTGGCAAAGCCTTTATCAATTACCCATAAAAGTTCCTTACACTCATTCTTTACGCTTACAATATGGATTTCACTCACCTGGTCCAACTCGGCTAAACCTGCAGAAATATCGAGTAAAGGAGCCGTTTTGATGATGATCCTTGAAGATTTTTCGAGCAACGTATCCAGATTGCCCACTATATCGGGGGTACAATCTTTAAGCATAAAAACCTTGCCTTTTTCGGCCCGGCGGGCTGGATCTACGTAAATGGTATCGAATGCAGGATCTGTATTTTGAATGTAGGCAATGCCGTCTTCAGCTTTAAATTTTATGTTGTCGGCCTGTAGTACCGCGGCATTATGTTGCGCAATGGCCGATAGTTCGGGATTGATTTCGCAATGGGTAACTTCTTTTACCTTTTTGGAGAAATAATAAGTATCTACTCCGAAACCTCCGGTAATATCGATTAAAGCATCCCCTTTGGCCAGTTTTGACTTGTAAGCTGCAGTAATTTCGGAAGAAGTTTGCTCGATGGATAAAACAGGCGGGTAGTAAATATTTTCCGCGCCGAACCAGGACGGCAATTTCTTTTCGGATTTCTTTTTGGCGGTAATCTGTGTGGCCAATTCAGCAGAACTAATACCCTCGAACGGACTTTTAGCTAAAGCAATCTGATTTACATCGGCATTTAAGTTTGCGTTAATGTAATTCTGGACGGCTATGGCTAAAAGTTTGTTGTTCATGTGGAGTTATTTTATTAAAAAGAGTCGTCATTTCGACTGAAGCGCAGCGAAATGGAGAAATCTGTTTAGATAGATTTCTCCACTGCGGTCGAAATGACGTACGCATTTAATGTTATTCAATAACGTTATGTTGTTTTATTTTTCATCACCATCTGGCAGGTATGGCGGCTTTTCACTTCGAGTAAAATATCTTTTTCAACGGTTACACGATCGATGGTTTGCTGGTTGTAATAACGGATGGTTACCAATTCCAAACCTTTGTTATATTTAACGGTAAACTCTTCCGACAGGTCTTTAATCAGTTTTTCGATCTGCACAGGATGGTCGTCAATACTTACCGAGAAACTGATTGCAGAGTTAAGCATGGTATTGATCTTAATCTTATGTCTATGGAAAAGTTCAAAAATATTGCTTAGGTTTTCTTCAATAATAAAGGAATAATCTTTAGGGAAGATGGAAATCAACGCCTGGTTAACCTTAAATATAAAAGAGGGTATGGGTAGTGGATTATTCTCTTTGGTAATGGCAGTTCCTTCTCCTTCGGGTTGGATAAACGACCTCACAAAAAGAGGAATGCCTTTATTCTGTAACGGTTTTATCGTTTTTGGATGGATTACCGTGGCACCATAATAAGTAAGCTCTATTGCATCGTGGTAAGAAAGCTGCGCAATTTTTTCGGTTTCATCAAACCATTTTGGATCGGCATTAAGAACACCTGGAACATCTTTCCAGATGGTTAAAGCTACAGCATCTAAGCATGAGGCAAATATAGCGGCCGAATAATCAGAACCCTCGCGACCCAATGTTGTGGTGTAATTTTCACTTGTTCCGCCGATAAATCCCTGCGTAACAATAATATTGTCGGCTAAAAGCGGTACTAAATCTTTTTGTATAATCTGATTGGTTTTTGCCCAGTCTACTTTTCCTTCGCGGTAGGTATTGTCGGTTTGGATATAATTGCGTGCATCGGCCCAAAGTGCCTTGTTACCCGTTTCGTTTAACCAGGCAGCTACAATTTTAGTCGAAACTACCTCGCCGATAGAAACAATCTGATCGTAAATATAATCAGGGTTGTTATCAGGTTCATCTTCGATCAGCCAATCGATCTCTACAAAAGTATTGGCTATATCATCATAAACTGGATGGTGTTTTCCTTCAAAAAGCTCATCGATTATATTGAAATGGAAGTGTTTAATTTCTTCAAAAATAGCATGTGCTTCGTCGTTCTGAGCAAGAAATGCATGGGTAAGATCCTCCAATCTATTGGTAATTTTACCCATTGCCGAAATCACGATCAGCAGATTGGCTTTTTTGTAATCGCGCACAATATTGGCCAAGTTTTTTACACCGGCCGCATCTTTTACCGAGGCACCTCCAAACTTAAAAATATCCATATTAAAATGCCTTGATTTGTTCTGTAGATAAGGCTGCATTTAACCAGCCACTTTCTAGATGTGCTTTATATTTGTTGTAAAAGTTAATTGCGGGTTCGTTCCAGTCGAGTACCTGCCAAACCATACCGTTGTAATTGCCGTTTTTGGCTTCTGCTATTACTTTTTCGAATAATATTTTACCCAGGCCTTTTCCCCTGAATTGTTCGGTTACAATAAAATCTTCGAGGTATAACCTACAGCCTTTCCAGGTAGAGTAACGAGTATAATAGAGTGCGAAGCCTACAATAATGCCATCTATTTCGGCCACAAAAGCTTTCCAAACCGGATTACTGCCAAAACCAGCATCAACAAAATGTTCTAAAGTAACGGTTACTTCCTCAGGAGCCTTTTCGTAAACGGCAAGCTCATTGATTAGCTCTAGTATTCTTGGGCAATCTTCTGCCTTAGCAAATCTGATGTTAAAATCCATATTAATTGGCAGAAATATCGTTTTTGAAATGTTTAATTACCCTTTTGCCAAAAATGCTGCTGCCGATGCGTACCATGGTACTTCCTTCTTCGATGGCAATTTTATAATCAGCACTCATTCCGGTGGATATTTCTTTAAAAGCATCGTCTTTACGGAAAAAACTTGCTTTAATGCCATCAAAAAACACTTTTAACTCATTAAACTCAATGGTAATCTGTTTTTCGTTTTTGGTATTGGTAGCAATGCCCATCAAGCCTACAATGCGGATGTTTTTTAGGTTTGCAAATTCTTCATCACGCAGCAATTCAATCACCTCATCGAAACCAAGTCCGAATTTGGTGTCTTCGTCTGCAATGTAAACCTGTAGCAAACAATCGATTATACGTTTGTTTTTTGCAGCCTGTTTATCTATCTCCTGAAGTAATTTTAAGCTGTCTACACCGTGTATCAACTGAACAAAAGGGGCAATGTATTTTACTTTATTGGTTTGCAGGTGGCCGACAAGGTGCCACTCGATATCTTTAGGGAGCAGTGCTTCTTTTTCGACCATTTCCTGTACATGGTTTTCTCCAAAAATGCGCTGTCCGGCATTGTATGCTTCTAAAATTGATTCTACCGGTTGTGTTTTTGAAACTGCAATTAGTTTTACCCCGTCCGATTCAACTTCGCTTTTATATTGTTTAAGATTATCAGCTATGCTCATTTATAACTATTTTTGGTAAAATTAATAACCTTGCCGCAATTTGGGCAAAAAATAATATTTTAATTAAGGATGAAGAGACTAATGTGGGTTTTAATGACGGCTATATTATGGTTTGGCTGTAAGCCCGGTATACCGGACGATATTATTAAACCCGATAAAATGGAGAAGATTTTATATGATATGCACATAGTAGATGGCTATATCTCGACGATTTACGTTCCAGATTCGACCAAAAAGGTAGCCGCGGCTTATTACAAAGGTATTTATAAAAAATTCGGTACCGATTCTGCGCAGTACAATAAAAGTTTGAACTGGTACAATAAAAATCCGAAAGAGCTTGGCGAAATATATAAGAACATAGAAAAAGCATTAAAACAACAGAAAAAAGCGGTAGATATTGCCGATAAAAGTATTCAGAAAAAGAAATTCAAAGCCGATTCATTGGTGATTGCAAAGAAATTTAAGGCCGATTCTCTTGCGATCAGGAAAAAAATGAAACCGGATTCTTTATCGAAGGCAAAAGCGACTGCCGAAATTGCGAAAAAGAAAAAACAGGCCGATTCACTTATAAATATAAAGAAAGCCGGATCGCTGGTGGTGGCTTCGCCCACAACTCCGGCACTGGTACAATAAAATAATATGTTATATCCCGATAATTGTTTAGAACGTTTAGGTTTTGTAGAGATCAGGCAGCTGATCAGCAAACATTGTTTAAGCCCCATGGGGCAAACAATGGTGGGCAAGATGCAGGTGATGAACCGTTTTGATCAGATTGATAAATTTTTACGACAAACAAACGAGTTTAAAAGTATCCTGCAAAATCAGGAACCGTTACAGATCAATACATTTTTTGATATTAAATCGCTGGTTGATAAAATCAGGGTTGAGGGCACTTATCTGTTAGAAGATGAGTGGTTTCAGGTTTATACTTCACTGCAGACTGTTTTTTCGGTACTGCGTTTTTTTGAAGAACGTGCAGAAGTTTATCCAACGCTCGAAGCTTTATTTGAGCATTTGCCGATCGAAAAAGCAATCCTCCGTAAAATAGAAACGGTAATAGATGCCAAAGGAAAGATCAAACCAAATGCATCGAAAGAACTGCAGGAGATTACTTCTGCGATAGCGAAGGCAGAACAGGATGTGCGTAAACGCATGGATTCGATTTACAAGCAGGCCATTGCCAATAATTGGGTTGCAGATGGTAGCTTAACCATCAGGGATGGAAGGATGTGTATCCCGGTTTTGGCAGAGAATAAGCGGAAGCTGAAAGGCTTTGTACACGATGAATCTGCAACCGGGCAAACGGTTTACATCGAACCTGAAGAGGTTTTTACCCTAAATAATAAATTGCGCGATCTGGAATTTGATAAAAGACGTGAAATTATCAAAATTTTGATTGCGCTGACAGATGAATTGCGTCCGTATTCGCCATTATTGCTTTCATACCATGGTTTTTTGACCAAACTGGATTTTGTACGTGCAAAAGCTTTATTTGCTTTGGATATTGAAGCAGAAATGCCCGGTTTGCTAAAAGAACCGAAAACGAAACTGATCAATGCGAGGCATCCTTTATTGTCGATATCATTTGCAGCGGAAAAGAAAACCGTTACACCTTTAAATATCCATATCGATGCTGAAACGCGTGTGGTATTGGTTTCTGGACCAAATGCAGGTGGTAAATCGGTTTGTATGAAAACCGTTGGTTTATTGCAGATTATGCTTCAAACCGGTTTGTTGATTCCCGTTGATGCGAATAGTGAAGTGGGCATTTTTGAAAATATTTTTGCCGATATCGGCGATGATCAATCAATTGAGAGCGATTTAAGTACCTACAGTGCGCACCTGAAAAAGATGCGCTATTTTGTAGAGCATGCTTCGCCAAAAACCATGGTGCTGATTGATGAGTTTGGTACAGGTACCGATCCACAGTTTGGCGGACCAATGGCCGAAGCCGTTTTAGAGGTGCTTAACAATAAAAAAGTAAGGGGCGTAATTACTACCCACTATTCTAATTTAAAGCTTTTTGCAGGCAATACCCCTGGATTGGAAAATGCATCGATGCTTTTTGATAATGCCAAGATGAAGCCGCTTTATATTTTAGAAATGGGAAAACCGGGGAGCTCTTACGCTTTCGAAATTGCGCAGAATATCGGTTTGCCAAAAGAGGTGATCCAGTTGGCAAAGGAGAAAACAGGATCTAACCAGAACAGGGTAGATACGATGCTGGTTGACCTGGAACGTGAAAAGAAAAATGTTTATGATGCCAAAGTAAGTTTGGCCAATCAGCAGAATAAAGCCAAAAATCTGGTTGCCGAAAATGAAAAATTGAAAGCCTTTTTAGAAGAGAATAAAAAGGTATTAATTAAGGAGGCAAAACAGGAAGCGCAAAATATTATTAAAAATGCGAATAAACTGGTAGAAAACACTATTGCCGAGATTAAAGGGAAGCAAGCGGATAAGGAAGTAACTAAAGAACTGCGTCAGAACCTGCAAAAAGAGCTGATTAAAAATACGGTTCCGAAAGAACGTCCGAAACCTTTGCAGGTGGTTGTTGGAGGAGAAATTGAAGTTGGCGATCTGGTTAAATTTACGGATAGTGAAACCATCGGTCAGGTTTTAGAAATTAACCGCAATGAACTGGTTTTGGCCATTGGCGATTTACGTTCGACGGTTAAAAAGAACCGCGTGCAAAAAGTAAGTAACCGCGAAGCTAAAAAAGTGATCCAAAGCAGTGCTAATTCTTTCGCCGGACGTATGAACGAAGCGGTTTCGGGTTTTAGGGCTGAGTTGGATTTGCGTGGAAAACGCACCGAAGATGCCCTGTTCGAAGTTGAAAAATACCTGGATAAGGCCATTATGCTTGGTTTTCCTTCCATAAAACTGATCCATGGTAAAGGTGATGGGATTTTAAGAAAAATGATCAGGGAGTATTTGAGAAAGTATAGTCAGGTAAACAGGATGGAAGATGAACATGCCGATAGGGGAGGTGATGGAATTACCTATGTTTATTTGAATTGAGATGTGAGATTTTAGATGTGAGATTTGAGACATAAGACGATATGTTCCGAAAAATACCGTCATCAGGTTCCGATAGCTATCAGAAGAAACGCAGAGGAACAGAGAGATCTATCTCGAGGCTGATTTTCAATAAAAAGTCGTCATTGCGAGGTACGAAGCAATCTTAATGCGAACGCGTGGTCGCGATCGTTGTAAGATTGCTTCCCCGTAAAAACGGGGTAAACTGTCGGCTGAAAAAGCCTTCTCGCAATGACGGTAATACCACAACCAAAACTTTATGGCCGTAACAGTGTTATTTTTAAAACGTTACGGCTATGAAAAAAATCTTACTCTGCTTTTTTGTGGTGATGATTGCCACAACCTGCAAAAAGACCGATGATGGTAATGAAGATCCAGGCACCCTGCCAGATGTAGAATTAAAGGCAAAAGTTGTTGTATCAGGCTTAAATCTTCCCTGGGATATGGTTTATGGGCCTGATAACTTTATCTGGTTTACCGAAAAGGCCGGTAAAATCAGCAGGTTAAATCCTTCTACCGGACAAATTACACCCTTATTAACCATTTCTGAAGTGCGTACCAATGGCGAAGGCGGCTTGCTGGGAATGGCTTTGCATCCCGATTTTACTTCAAATCCTTATGTTTATGTAGTATATGGCTATGGAAATACCTATAGGGCTAAAGTTGTACGCTATACTTATGGTGGAGGAAATTTAGGCAGCCCACTGGTGCTGCTAGATCAGATCCCGGCTGCTTCTATCCATAATGGATCACGTTTGTTGATCAGCGGCGGCAAGCTTTTTATCAGTACCGGCGATGCATCCGATACGGCCAACCCACAAAATGTAAATTCCCTGGCGGGTAAAATTTTAAGGATCAATTTAGATGGATCTATTCCGGCAGATAATCCTTATCCAAACAATCCGGTTTGGAGTTTAGGACACAGGAATGCGCAGGGATTAGTGCAGGTTGGCAATAAAATATTCTCTTCAGAACATGGCCCCGATTCGGATGATGAAATCAATATTATTGAAAAAGGAAGAAATTACGGTTGGCCGAATATTAAAGGCTTTTGTAATGAGAGTGGCGAACAGTCGTTCTGTAGCGCTAATAATGTAATGGAGCCTTTAATCAACTGGACGCCTACTATTGCGCCAAGCGGATTGGCTTATTATAATAACAATTATATTCCACAGTTTAAAAATTCTTTACTGTTGGCTGTATTAAAAGGAACCAAACTGATGCAGCTGAAACTGGATGAAACCCAGTCCAAAATTACCGGAACAAAAGATTTTTATGTGAGTACTTATGGTAGGATCAGGGCTGTTTGCCAATCGCCTGAAGGGAAAATTTATATATGCACCAGTAATGGAAGCGACGACAAAATTGTGGAAATAGCTAAATAAGGCTTATTTCTTTTTATTGCCGGGACATTTTTTACAGCGTTTGCCTTTTTTAAATTTCTCACAGCATTTTTTGTGTTCAGCAGTGCAGCTGAAAATAAAACCCATTCCTTTTTGAAATTCAGGATCGGTGGGTAATATGAATAGACTTTCTTCTCTCTCGTAAATCATTGCTGCACAAAGGTAATGGTTATTTAGATTAATTCCAATTGATAAATATTCCCAATAGATTTAAAAATTATAAATGCTGCACTTTTGAAGGCAATTTGTAATTTAGCAAACTAACCAAAAATTCGTAAAATGATAAATAAAGTGGTATCTGGTGCCGAAGAGGCCATCAAAGATATATCAGATGGCGTAACCATCATGCTTGGCGGTTTTGGCCTTTGCGGTATTCCGGAAAATTGCATTAATGCTTTAGTCAAAAAGCAGGTGAAGGAATTAACCTGTATTTCCAATAATGCTGGCGTTGATGACTTTGGTATCGGCTTAATGCTTAAACAGCGTCAGGTTAAAAAAATGATTTCTTCTTACGTGGGCGAAAATGCAGAGTTTGAAAGGCAATTGTTAAGTGGCGAACTGGAAGTAGATCTGATTCCCCAGGGTACTTTGGCCACCCGTTGCCTTGCAGCAGGATATGGCATGCCCGCCATTTTTACACCCGCCGGTGTAGGTACCGAAGTGGCAGAGGGTAAAGAAGTACGCAATTTTGATGGCAAGGATTATTTAATGGAATATGCTTTTGATGCCGATTTTGCCATTGTTAAAGCGTGGAAAGGTGATACTGCGGGTAATTTGATCTTTAGGTCTACCAGTCGCAATTTTAATCCGGTAATGGCCATGGCGGGTAAAATAACCATTGCCGAGGTAGAAGAACTGGTAGAAGCAGGCGAACTCGATCCTGATTATATCCATACGCCGGGTATTTATGTGCACCGCATTTTTCAGGGCAAAGATTACGAGAAAAGAATTGAACAGAGAACGGTGAGGAAGTCAGAAGTCGGCAGTCCAAAGTCCGAAGTCGAATAGCAGATTAAAGCATTCAATCATTCAAAATTCATTAATTCAATCTTATGTTTTCAAAAGAAGAGATCGCACAGCGTATTGCTAAAGAAATAAAAGACGGCTACTATGTTAACCTTGGGATCGGTATACCAACCCTGGTAGCCAATTATATCCCAAAGGGAATCAATGTGGTATTACAATCAGAAAACGGATTGTTGGGTATGGGTCCATTTCCTTTTGAGGGAGAGGAAGATGCCGATTTAATAAACGCAGGGAAACAGACGATCACCACTTTGCCCGGATCATCAATTTTTGATTCGGCCATGAGTTTTGGGATGATCCGTGCACAAAAAGTAGATTTAACCATTTTAGGGGCCATGGAGGTTTCTGAAAACGGTGATATAGCCAACTGGAAAATTCCCGGTAAAATGGTAAAAGGAATGGGAGGGGCAATGGATCTGGTTGCTTCGGCCAAAAATATTATCGTGGCCATGCAGCATGTAAACAAAGCCGGGGAGAGTAAATTATTGCCAAAATGTACTTTACCTTTAACGGGTGTAAAATGTATTAAAAAGATTGTGACCGAACTGGCAGTATTGGATGTTTTGCCCGAAGGCGGTTTTAAACTTTTAGAACGTGCGCCTGGGGTAAGTGTGGAGTTTATACAGCAAGCTACAGCAGGAAGGTTGATTGTAGAAGGGGAGATACCGGAAATGCGATTGGATTGAGGCTTCGACTCCGCTCAGCCTGACAAAATGTAGTGGTGAAAAATAAGTCAAGTTTTTAAAAACTTGAGCTTTTTGGTAATGAAACTATTGAGGTGGTTTGTAATGGAGTTATAGCGATGGTTTGTGAGGACACAAACCATGGAGACAGATGAAATTTAGTATATAAAAAGAGAAGTCAAGTTTTTAAAACTTGACTTCTCTGGTGTTTACGCTATATCAACCAAAATGCTATTTCTCAAATCATTTGAAATGGCTTCTGTAATGGCGATGATTTCGTCGGGTTCGTTGGTGTTATTGAGCACTACCTTATTACATTGTTCGCGATAGGGTAATAAATACTCCTTATAAGCAGGAACAACGTGGTTATGCCATTTATACAATACGTCTTCTTCAGGGTAACCACGTTCTAAACCATCGCGTTTAATACGGCGGTCTAAGGCTACCTGTTCGTCGGCATCCACAAAAATGGTGTGATCGAGTAATGCGGCAATTTCTTTAAAATGAAGGATAAACAGGCCCTCTACGATAATGATCGGAGCCGACTTAATTTCAAGGATTTTGACAACAGCTAATGGATTATTGAAATTATATTCTTTTTTATAAACCACTTCGCCACTCATTAATTGCTTAATGTCCCTTAAAAACTGCTCGCTGTCGATTGTTGATGGAAGGTCGAAATTGTACAATTTGTTTTCTTCCTGTGTCATGTCGCCTGCAGGGATGTAATAATCATCCTGCGATACGAGCGTTACTTCATCCTGTTTAAAATGATGCAGAAAGCAGTTTAAGAAAAATGTTTTGCCCGAACCGCTACCGCCGGCAATACCAATTATAAAGGGCTTTTTGTTTGAACTCATTGAGCACTATAAGTTAAATTGCAGAAAAAACGTTTGTCTAAAGCACCTAGCGAATCAGCTACAGCTTTAGTCATTACAATGATAACATCTTTTGTAGATTCGTTCTCTGTAAATTTACCAACAACTTTGGCGAAAGTGGTGCGGTTGGTCATTGGATTTGTAATTTTAATTACCCTGCCAACAGGTGCTGTACGGTGCAAAACCAACATTTTGGTGCCGTCAAGGTCCTGATCTGCTATCCAAACTGCCGTACCTTTTTCTTCGATCTGGCTCAGTCCATAAACGCTTGGGTCGCGGCGTAGTTTAGGATCTTTAACCATTGTACTGTCGGGTTCGTTCTGCTGATCTTCTTTTGAAGCATCATTTACCGATTTAGGCTGTGGCGGTTTCGGGATAATCAGTTTCTGATCTACCTTAATATTGTTATCATCCAGTTTATTTGCCGTTCTGATCTGGTAAGCCGTTAAGTTGTATTTTTTAGCAATCGAAAAGATATTTTCGCCAGTGGCTACGGTATGGATAAAACTTTCTTCTTTAGGTGCAACAACTTCTTTCGCTTTCGTTTCAGCCTGTTTTTCTTTTGGTACCTGTACTTCGGTAATAATACCTCCTGGTACTTTTAAAACCTGGCCTATGGTAATTGCATTATCAGGAAGATTGTTCATCGTTCTGATCTGATAAGCCGTAATGCCATATTGTTTGGCAATGGTAAAAATGGTTTCGTTCCTTAACACAGTATGTGTACCTGCAGCATCGGTAGATTTGTTCTCCTGTACCGGTTTTTCATCAACAGCAGAAACTACTTTATTATCGTCGATATTTTTTGTTGCTGGGATTTTTAATTTCTGGCCGATTTTAAGGTTATTGCCCGAAAGGTTGTTTGCTTTTTTTACTTCTTCAACTGTGGTACCATATTTTTCGGCAATTTTTCCTAAAAATTCTTTTGGCGCAACTGTATGTTCGATCATGGTCTGATCAGAAGAAGTGCCATTGTTGGCCGGTGCTTCGGTATTGTTTTTTGCAGTAGGTGCTGCCGGAGCAGCTGTTTCAGCCTGTTGTCCGCTTTTTGCAGGTATTTTAATCACCTGGCCAATGCTTAAATTACTACCGGTTAAATTGTTTAAAGCTTTAATTTCGTTGATCGTGGTGCCGTATTTTTCGGCCAGCATGTTCAGGTTTTCTTTTGGTTTAATGGTATGCTCGATCACATTCGTATTTGAAGTGGCACTTTCGGTATTCGATGATCCGGTTGCCGTGAATGGTATATTGGTTGGAACCTTAATAATTACCCCAACCTGAAGGTATTTATTATCATTAAAGGCCATAATATCCTTTGGAGATACATTATACCTTCTTCCGATAGAATAATAAGTGTCTTTTGCTACGGTTTGGTGAACGATCAGTTTTTTGCCTTTATTATTTTCTACACCGATAGAGTCTCTTGCTGTGTTGGCTTTGGCATTTGCGATATTTAAGGCAAATAACACAACAGCAGATAAATATATTTTATGCATTTATTTTTATGTAAATTTTCAAGTCAAAGGGAGCAATTATACGAATAATATTGTGAATCATCTTTAGTTCTATTGTTCGTTTTTACGTAAAATTAAGATGACTTTTATAAAGTAATATAGGTATAATATTCATTAACAAATGTTTATAAAATTGTTGTTTGTTGCAATATTGAATATTAAACGATCTATTAAATAAGGTATTGTATAAAAGCTGTTTTTGAGCAAAACTTTTATAAATTTGGGTTGTTAGGTAGACATTAAAATACATCAAAAAACATAGAAAAAATGGACGCTAAAGAGATAAGCTTAAATGAAAAAGAGGTTAAACCGGTTGTAGATCTGTTAAACGATTACCTGGCCAACTATCATATCCATTATCAAAAATTAAGGGGCTGCCACTGGAACATCAAAGGGCAGAACTTTTTTACCCTTCATGTTAAGTTCGAAGAGTTATATACCAATGCGCAGTTAACCATTGATGAAATTGCCGAGCGTGTACTAACATTGGGTAAACCACCGCATAGCCGTTTTGCCGATTATATCAAAGAATCTAAGATTAAAGAAATTGATACCATCGGATTAAAAGATCTTGATATGGTTGACGCCATTTTAGATGATATGGCTACGCTGATCGAATTGGAAAGAGAACTGTTGGATGCTACAGATGAGGCAGGCGATGACGGATCGAACGATATGGTGAACCGTTTTATGCAATTTAAAGAAAAAAATACCTGGATGTTGCGTTCTTTTGCCGGAAAAAAATAACAGTGTATTGGTAGGTTAAGAGCCCTGTATAAGTAGCTTTATTGTAAAATCTGCTTATATGGGGCTTTTTTGTTTCTTAGAAAACCAAAATATTTATCTTTGGGCATGGCGTACAAAAGTTTAGCAGAATGTGTATCCGATCTCGAAAAGCACGGTCATTTAATCAGAATCAAAGAAGAAGTAGATCCTTATTTAGAAATGGCAGCCATCCATTTAAGGGTTTACGAAAACCAGGGGCCAGCCTTATTATTCGAAAAAGTTAAGGGAAGCCCTTTTCCGGCTGTTTCCAATCTGTTCGGGACTTTAGAACGGTCGAAATTTATTTTCAGGGATACCTTACCAAAAGTACAACAACTGGTTTCGTTAAGGAACGACCCGATAAAAGCATTAAAAAATCCTTTTAAGTATGCTGGTTCGGCCATGTCGGCATTATCGGCCCTGCCACTTAAAACACCTTCTGCAAAAAATAAATTTTTAAAAACAAGCATCAGTCAGTTGCCACAGATTGTAAACTGGCCAATGGATGGTGGTCCTTTTGTTACCATGCCGCAGGTTTATACCGAAGATGTAGATAAACCGGGGGTCTTAAATGCCAACCTGGGGATGTACCGTATCCAACTAGCAGGCAATGATTATATCCAGGATAAGGAAATTGGGTTACATTATCAGATACACAGGGGCATAGGGGTGCATCAATCGAAAGCCAATGCTTTGGGCCAGCCTTTAAAGGTGAGCATTTTTGTTGGTGGGCCGCCGTCGCACCCATTGGCTGCTGTAATGCCACTGCCCGAAGGTTTGTCGGAAATGACTTTTGCAGGTGCATTGGGAGATAGGCGTTTCCGTTATTTTTACGATGATGAAGGTTTCTGTATTTCTGCCGATGCCGATTTTATCATCACGGGTACCGTTTATCCAAACGAGAATAAACCTGAAGGTCCGTTTGGCGATCATTTGGGCTATTATAGTTTAACGCATCCTTTCCCTTTAATGAAGGTGCATAATGTATACCATAAAAAAGATGCCATCTGGTCGTTTACCGTTGTGGGCCGTCCGCCGCAGGAAGATACCAGTTTCGGTGCTTTGATACACGAGATAACCGGTTCGGCCATTCCGCAGGAAATACATGGTTTAAAAGAGGTGCATGCGGTTGATGCTGCCGGGGTTCATCCATTACTTTTTGCCATTGGCAGCGAACGTTATACCCCATATTTAAAAGAAAGAAGGCCACAGGAAATTTTGACCATTGCCAACCACATATTGGGAAAAAACCAGTTGAGTTTGGCCAAGTACCTGTTTATCGCTGCTAAGGAAGATGATCAGCAATTAAGTACCCACCATATAGAAGATTTTATCAAACATATTTTAGAGCGGATCGATTTAACCAGGGATATTCATTTTTATACCAATACCACTATTGATACACTCGATTACAGTGGCGATGGCTTAAACAGTGGATCGAAAGTGGTAATTGCAGCGGCAGGCGATCAGAAACGCGAACTGTGGAATGGGATTCCCGAAAACCTAAAATTGAGTGATGGTTTTTTTCAACCTAAAATTGCGATGCCAGGCGTTTTGGTTCTGGAAGGAAACAAATACCTTAATCCGGAAAAAACGGCTGCAGAAATTGCCATGCTGAATATGGCTTTGATTGACCAGAATTTAGCTGGCCTGCCTTTAATCATACTGGCCGATGATGCTACCTTTACTGCAGCAACAATCGATAACCTGGTTTGGGTAGCTTTTACAAGAAGTAACCCCGCGGCAGATATTTATGGTATTAACGATTTTACGATAAATAAACATTGGGGCTGCAAAGGTTCGATGATTATCGATGCAAGGAAAAAGCCCCACCACGCACCCGAGCTGATCAGGGATGATGTGGTAGAGGCTAAAATTAATGAGAGAGCTAAAGAGGGTGGAGCGTTGTTTGGAGTGGTTAAAGTTTAAGTAGCTTATATGGTTAATTTTATCTGCCCAAAATATATGTCGAATAACCAATTTGTAATTGTGAAAAATTATTCTTGATATTTCCAATTTCCCAATTCATCCTAAAGCGGCCAAATACTTTACTCTTAGGATTAACCTGTATAGTCATGAGCACTTCTGATGTGTTAAGCCAGGCATGATTTTTAGGAATTAATATGGAAGCGTTATCTTTGTCATATCCCGCCATTTGCAAAACTTGATTTAAAGGTTTAAAGTATATCCATTTATTTGATATTGAAAAATTAAATTGTTCCTGAGGGAAAAATTTAATTTTAATTTCAGGATAAACCTGTAAGGTACTAATAGAAATATCTTTGGCAAATTTAGTTTTGATAATGGTTGTGCCATTAATTGTAGTTAAAGAGTCTGTCGTATCTGTAAATCCAAAACGTGCTCCTAAATTAAAATAAATGTGAAATTTTCGACCAGGGTTATTTACAAATGCAACATTCATGTCTGTTCCTACAGAAAGCCATTGATATTGGTATATACTCAAAGCATTTGCATATCTATGATATTGATTTCCAAATTGGGTTATATTTGTATTTCCAGGATTATATCGAACAGAATCCAAATCATTAAGATTTAGTTTTCGATTGTGCTGTTCAATTTTAGAAAGAGTGGCAACAGGCGAAATGTATTGAAAAAAGCCACCGCTTTTGTACGCCCAATAATATAAAAGGCGAGGTGCCCTATGTTGATAGGTATTAGTGTTAATCCGTTTTTCCAATTCAACCTGAATAATACCATTGGGTTTTTCCGCATTAAAACCTCTAAAATCAGAATAAAAATGTGCTTCAAAAAGTTTACTTGTTTCTTCTTTGTGTAATTTAATCAAAGTTCCGCCTGGCATTTCATTAAGAGAGGTATCCTTAGGACTATAATCCCGCCTTCCGGGTTCTAACTTAGGGTCATATGAAATAACATCACTTAAACTTAAAGAATAAATTGGATGATTAATATAGGGCTTTTTATAAGGCTGCGATTTTTCTTCATAAAGAATATATTTATTAAAGTTTCGAATATTATCTTCAGAAGACATTCCTACAGGATATTCTAAAATATATTTATATGGTTCATCATCTTCTTTAAATTTCACATACGCAACAATACTTTCAAGGTATCCTTCTGATATTTCGGCATTGAGTTTAACTAATTTATATCGTTCTTTTGTAATAGCCTTTTCAATCTTATTGGTGTCTGTAGTATTCTTATAAGACATAATTAATTTAACGCTATCTCTAACGCTAAAATATCCAGCCTCGGGCAATTTATTTTGTAAAACGAGTTGAAATTTGTTAAACAGCTTGGTAGCAAATGCTTTCCAATTATCTTTTTCGAGTTTCTTTACAGAATCCGGAAGATTACAAACGGTATCAAATGTTTGAACGAATCTTGTTGCAAATGCATCAATATCTTGTGAATGACTGACATATTTCATAAGTTCCGTATCCTTATCATCTTTTATTGTTACCTGTATGGAACCGTCTTTAGGTTCACAGCTAATTGGGAAACTTTTTCCCTTTACGATTAATTCCATAGTTAAAGGATATGTTTGCCCAGAAACAGAAAAGGAGATTAGAAACAGTAGCACAAATAATGAATAGATCTTTTTCATGATTGGTTAATTTTAAAGTTGTAATTATTCACAGATTTCACTGGTTTCCCACCAAACACATTTTCCAGATGGATCTGGCATGCACCTGTGAAGTATCCCATCTATGCAAACTTTATCACCGCATATGCAAGGAGATACTAGTTTGATATTGTTGATGTTTTTATCATTCGTTTTGAAATTTGCCGTATGTTTTTCTCCAATTTCATTTTGGAATTCGAGGGATAAAAAAATGATTTTTTTCTTCTTTGCCATGATTGATGATTTTTAATTTATAAATAGATCGGTTGATTAAAGTTTAATCAATTATCATTAATCCTGTGTTCCAGGTGATGGAGCCAATAGTCCGGCCAATGCACCGATAGCTGCCGAACCTAAAGAAGTGATAATGGTAATTACCTTATCAGCTTTCTGTACCGCGTCGATTTCGATTAGAATGCCTGATGTTATAATTAGGAGCACCAAGCTTAACGCAATAACCACTAACCGATAAACCCAGATATCTTTTATAGGGTTTATAGCAGCTTTTTTAATTAACGTAGCCCTTGGATTTACATCAAATTCTTGTTTTAGTTCTGGCTTTTCGTCGAGATCTTTGATAAAAGATTCCACTTTGTTCAATGAGAGTTTTGTCATGGTTTTGGTTTTTAGGTTTGGTTAAGGTTTATTAATAAATGGCAGGTGTTTGGATTGGCCATTTTTCTTAGTCAAAACTACTATTGGGCCTGTATCTAAATCAAGCGTGAAAACATGGAGATTGATGCGCGTGAAAAGCGCAAAGGCACACCGTGAAATCGCCGTATTTTAAAATAAATGATGATTAGTGTGATGTATAGAAAAGTGCTTTTAAAGTGCGGTAGACTATATTTTGATTAAAATGTCAAAAAATGTATCACTATTACCGTTGCTGTGTTTTTCCAAATTCCAGTAGGCTTGGTTTATATTTAGGTATAAATAATTTTAAACCTTAAACTAAATTAAAAGCTATGTGTACACATGAAACTCGATTGCCCATTACTTTCGTAACCAAAGAAGAAAGTAACAAACGCGAACAATGGTTCGATAATTTTAAGTACCCCGTACTTAATATTATTACCTTGTTGCAAGAAGGCGTACAAGAAAACACCAAACTGGATTTTGAGGACATCACGAGTGCTATCGACTTTTTTAACCGCTTGATAGCTGGTCTTGAAAAAGATACGGATGGTGTTCGCATGTATTTCGCTTCTCCATCTGGTAGCGGAAAAGTGGAAGCAGGTAAATGCGGGATACTTACGTTAATTTTTTGCGCAACGAAGGGAGCTGAAAAGTCTGATGTTAAGATTTACTATACACTGGACCGCAAAAAAGTCATAACAATTCCGGAAAACGAGGCGAGGGATTGGGTTCATAATTATCAGAATGTAAAGCGGAACATCCTTTTTGAAACCCTATCGGATTTTGATCGCTTAAATAACTGTAAGGAAACCAAGCATGTTTGGTTTAGTTTACGTCAAATGAAGGAAACAATTCATGAAATGGAATGCCAAAGTGAAAGAAGCAGTAAAATTTCCGGTTTTGGAATTCGTTTTGTATCCTATACTAATCAGGACTATTATTTCCCAGAGCCGAAAGAAGAGGAATTTAAGAAAAGACAGCGACTTACTCTTGCTTTTACCTTTATGGATACACTAAAACTGGATATTGGCATAGAAGATATTAATAAGGAAGAGTTTGATCAAAGGTATGAGGCCACTATACATGAGATTTATGGCGATACTTTTGACACCGGAGATCCGACGCCACCTCCACCAACCGGTAATAAAGCAGATCTTGATGTTTTAGATGAATAGTAAATGCTTATTTTAGATACATATTTAAA
Source organism: Pedobacter sp. UBA5917 (assembly GCF_002432345.1). Classification (GTDB taxonomy): domain Bacteria; phylum Bacteroidota; class Bacteroidia; order Sphingobacteriales; family Sphingobacteriaceae; genus Pedobacter. Next base: position 234 of record NZ_DJDT01000242.1, on the reverse strand, counting down.
TTTATGTATCTCAAGTATTTATATATCATGTCTTTAGGGATTTGCTCAATCGCAGGTCTTTACCAAATGGCAAAACTAACAAAGCAGCTCAGAGTAGTTGCTTTGTTATGCATTTATGCCTTTCTGCTCGAATTAAGCGTGATGTTTTTTAAACAAAAGATAGGTTATAATGGTAATATCCTCCCCCAATATAATTTTTTCCTTTTTATAGAATTTATGTTTTATGGCTACTTC
>NZ_DJDT01000243.1 GCF_002432345.1 Pedobacter sp. UBA5917 | reverse complement strand
TACATATTGGCGGGCAGCTAAAACCAGATTGGCGCCACGTTTTGCAAATTCTTCGGCACAGGCTTTTCCGATTCCGCTCGAAGCTCCGGTAATGATGATTACTTTATTTTTTAGGTTCATTTGTAGTAGCAAGATTTCAGTTTGAGTAGCAAGATTTCAGTATTGAGTATCAAGATTTGAGTAGCAAGTATCAAGGCTTGATGCCAATTTATTAGTTTGTTTTAAAATAGTTTGTTGCCTGGGTAACTTTGTCGGTATTGATGATATCTGCACCTAACTCATGCAATATTTTCCAACAAGCCATATTATCAGGTGCACCCCAAAAGCGAAATGGCTGATTAATTTGATGTGCATTTTTGATCAGCTCGGTTAGTTTTGCTTTATCAATTTCAGGAATTTCGCCAATGCCTTTCCATTTGGAGTAATCGGCAAAATTGGCACTGATCATCGTTACTTTTTTTAAATCTTCGGGTGCATAATTTACTCCTGGCAAACCATCAAATTTGATCATTTCGGGATAAAGATGAAAGGTGTTCTGTGGAGGTCTATTTCCGCTAATTACAATATTTATCTTTCCTCCTTTTGAAAACAGTTTTTCGTAGGGCTTTAACGTTTTCACTAAAACAGGATAGGTTAAATCCCAGCTTTCTTTAAAATCGATCATCAATTGAAAACGATAAAAATCTTTGGTTTTAGATAAGGCTAAAATTGGCTTCAGGTACATTTTCTCCAAAGTGTTTCCTGCTTTGATCTCTTCCTTACTGTGTGCTACGATCAACGAATCGCCAACCACAAAAACGTCCGCTTCTATTGAAAATGCTTTATTTTTAGCGGCATCATAAAAAGGTTTCTCGTGGGTATAATCGTTATGGGAATGGATTTTAACCTGCGCATTAACAAACAGTACAGGTAAAAACAATGTGATAAAAACTAGAAAATGCTTTGCCATTATTTCATCATTGCGGTTTCGTAAGGTACGCGGGTTACAATAGATCTGCCCAGGGTAATTTCATCGGCATATTCGAGTTCACCTCCAAAGGCAATTCCACGGGCGATGGTGGTTACCGGCACATTAAATTCCTTCAATCTTTTGTAGAGGTAAAACAAGGTGGTATCGCCTTCCATATTCGGGCTCAGTGCCAAAATCACTTCTTTAATACCTCCCTGGATCATACGGGCAACCAAACCATCAATAAACAGATCAGCGGGACCAACACCATCCATCGGAGAAATTAATCCGCCCAACACATGGTACACACCAAAATATTGGCCGGTGTTTTCAATAGCCATTACATCGCGGGTATCTTCTACCACACATATGGTTTCTTTATCACGTTTAACCGAAGTACAGATTTCGCACACGGCATAATCAGAAATGTTATGACAGGTGCTGCAATGTTTAATCTGCTGTTTTAACTTGATAAATGTATTGCCAAACTGGTTTACCTCCTCCTGTTCTTTGTTTAAAAGATGTAAAACCAAACGTAAAGCTGTTTTTTGCCCTACACCAGGAAGTTTGGAGAATTCGTTTACCGCATCTTCTAGCAGCTTGGATGAAAAATTCATGATACAAAAATAGGTATTTAGTTCAATAGTTCATTGGTTTGATTGTATTGTAGCGATTGCTTTATTGTTTGATTGTTGCCTAGCGAACTGAAAACTACAAATTGCCAACTGAGGATTGGTTAACTGTTGATGGGCTGATGGTTCATAGTTGATGGTTCATGGTTTAGTAGTTCATTATTTCCTCCATTATCCATCTTACATCCTACCTTTTCCGTCTCCCGACCATTAAGAAATTAAGGGCATTAAGGTTTTACTATTTGCTATTGATCACTGTAAATTGGTTATTGCATATTGGTGATTGATAATTGTAGGATTTGACTTTGGACTATAGACTAAGGACTTTAGACTAATCTTCGGACATCCTACTTCGGACCTCGGACTTAATGTATTGCTTGATTTGATAGTTTTCTTTACATTTATCAGCTTAATACGAAACTATGTCTCCAACCATCCTATTGTGTTTCCTGATCGGTTACTTTTTATTGCTGATCATTATTTCATTTGTAACCTCAAAAAACTCATCCGACAACTCAACTTTTTTTGTTGCCAACCGTAACTCTAAATGGTACTTAGTTGCTTTTGGGATGATCGGCACGGCACTTTCGGGTGTTACTTTTATATCCGTTCCGGGAGAGGTTGGGGCACCCAGCGGAAACCAGTTTCAGTATTTTCAGTTTGTGCTGGGCAATGCGGTCGGTTTTATTATTATCGCAACGGTTCTTCTTCCGCTTTACTACCGGATGAACTTAACGTCGATTTACAGCTATATCGAAAAACGATTAGGCCATTACAGCTACAAAACTGCAGCATCGATATTTTTACTGAGCCGCACATTGGGTTCGGCCACAAGGTTATATTTGGTAGTAATTGTTTTACAGCGCTTTATCTTTGACAATTATGGGATTCCATTCTGGTTAACGGTGCTGATTTCACTGGCCCTGATCTGGTCGTACACTTTTAAAGGCGGTTTAAAAACCATTATTATTACCGATACGTTACAAACGTTTTTCCTGGTTTTATCGGTTTTTTTAACGATTTATTTTATTTGCAACAGCTTAAATTTCAGCATTCCACAGGCATTCGAGACGGTTAAAAACAGCAGTTATTCGAAAATATTCTTTTTAGATGATTTCCTGACCAACAAGTTCTATTTCAGTAAACAGTTTATCGGCGGTATTTTTGTTACTATCGCCATGACTGGCCTGGATCAGGATTTAATGCAGAAAAACCTGAGCATGGGTACCATTAAGGAAGCGCAAAAAAACATGTTTACGTTTACAGGTGTATTTGTGATCTTAAATGTGTTCTTTTTAAGTGTGGGTGCGCTATTATACATTTTCGCTACCAAAAACGGTATCGATATTCCTTTAGATCATATTACCGGAAAACCGAGAACAGATTTATTATTCCCCGAAATTGCCTTGAATAATCTTGGTGCGGTGCCGGCCATTATTTTTATGCTGGGTTTAACCGCAGCTACTTTTGCAACCACCGATTCGGCCCTAACAGCATTAACAACTTCGTTCTGTGTCGACTTTTTGGGTATGGATAAAAAATCGGATCTAAATGCCGAAACTGCTGTAAAAAGACGTCATATAGTGCATGTTGCATTTTCGATTCTCATGTTTTTGGTGATTATCGTCATCAATGCGCTGAACAGCTCGTCGGTAGTAAGTCTGATTTTTACTATTGCTTCTTACACCTACGGACCGCTTTTAGGACTTTACAGTTTTGGATTATTTGTAAAAAAACGCGGGCTTCATGATAAATTAGTGCCGATAGTTTGTTTATTATCACCTTTTTTATGTTACTTGCTTGCAAGCAATTCGACCAAATTATTGGGCGGATATGTTTTTAGTGTTGAACTGATTTTAATAAACGGTTTAATCACATTTATAGGCTTGTTGTTCATCAGCAAAAAAACTGATGCACAGACCAAATTTTAATATTAGAATAACAGTATATGACGAGTGAAGAAAAAATTAGAAGTGCTTTCGAGAACAAAGACTGGCAGGAAATCAAAGTAACCGATTCCTGGCAAATTTTTAAAATCATGGCCGAATTTGTTGATGGCTTTGAAAAACTGGCTAAAATTGGCCCATGTGTTACCATTTACGGGTCGGCCCGTACGCCCCAAACACATAGATACTACCAATTGGCAGAGCAGTGTGGTAAATTATTAACCGATCGCGGTTATGGTGTAATTACAGGTGGTGGTCCGGGTATTATGGAAGCCGGTAATAAAGGCGCCCATACCAACGGTGGTAAATCGGTAGGTTTAAATATCGAGTTACCATTTGAGCAGTTCCACAATAAATATATCGATCATAATAAGTTATTAGAGTTCGATTATTTCTTTGTACGCAAAGTGATGTTCATGAAATATAGTCAGGGTTTTGTGGTTTTACCAGGTGGTTTTGGTACTATGGATGAGCTTTTTGAAGCTTTAACCTTAATCCAGACCGGAAAAATTGCACGTTTCCCGATTGTATTGGTTGGTGTTGATTATTGGGGCGGATTAATTGAATGGATCAAGGGAACCATGTTACAAAAAGAACACAATATCCACGAAGAAGATTTAAACCTTTTCAGATTGGTAGATACGGCCGAAGAAGCCGCAGAACATATTTTCCGTTTCTACGACAAATATGTGCTTAAACCGAATTTCTAGTTTTTTGGTTAAATGGTTAATTGTTTAAATCGGTTAACTGCCAATTGCAAACTGTTTATTGGTTAACTGAAAACCTTTATTGGTTAATCGGTTAATTGTCTAAATCGGTTAACTGTAAACTGCCAATTGCCAACTGTAAATTGCTTATTGGTTAACTGAAAACTGATAATTGAAAACTGTGAACTAAAAAAGTGCTTACAAACAATAAGCACTTTTTTTATGTCTTATTTTATTGTAACATCTGAAAGAAACTACTATCTAAAATAAAACGCAATTAATATGTCGAGATTCATCAACTGGAAAAACAATTGGTTTAGCGGAAACTTTCAGCTCTTTGTAGATGGTGTTCAAAAAGGAATGATCACTTTTAGTGCCTGGAGAAATGATGCCGAAAGCATGTTTGAGGATAAAAACTACCAGTTTGTAAATGAAGGTTTTTGGAGATATAGAACGAAAGTAATCGACAGAAAAACGAATGTGGTGGTTGCAATCATCACTTACGACAGTTGGAAATCGAAAGCGGTAATCAGTTTAAATACAGGCGAGCAATACGAATGGAAATCGACAGGGATATGGAAATCGCAGTTTACGGTAAGTAATTATAAAGATGCGCATATTATGTACAGCTCGAGCAGTAATAGCGGAGCAATATCTACCGATACAGACAATGAGTTATTAATTGTTGCAGGTTTGTTTATTAAACAGATTTATAACAAACGTGCAGCTGTACTTGTTGCCTGTTTTGTACCGCTTATTACAGTTTCGATCAACCGTCATCATTAATAAATAATTAAATCCTTTTGTGAGATGGAACAGGTATTAAATTGGAGAAAAGGTTTATTTGATAGCAATTATCAGGTAATAAATAATGGGTATTTAAAATTTTCCATGAATTTTGGTTCGTGGAAAAACTCAGCAATTGCCACCACCCAGGCAGGCATCTATATGCTAAAAAGCGAAGGTTTTTCTAAGCCAGAAACAAAGATTATCGACAATAAAAACACGGTTTTAGCGGTAATTACCTACGATTGGCTGGGTTTTAAAGCCAAAATTGTATTTGCTTCGGGCGAAACTTTTGACTGGAGCTACCAAAACAGCTGGTTAAGCCGTTGGTCGTTAAATAACCATACAGACAAACAGATTCTTTTTAATGCATCGGCAGGAAATGGTGTGATCCATAGCAATGTTGATGATGATATGCTGGTTTTATCGGGCCTTTTTGTACGCGAATATTACTCGAGATTACTTTTCGGCCTGCTCATTTTTATATTTTGTGCGGTTACTTTTAAAGGGATATTTTAATCCCAAAAAACACGCTAGTCTTAGCGTCTCGTTAAGACCTGAAAAAAGAAACTTATTGGCATGTCGTAGCGAGACGCTACAAAGAGAAGGGATTGCATTCGCCGTCATCACACGCTAGTCTTAGCATCTCGCTAAGACCTAAAAATAGAAACTTATTGGCATGTCGTAGCGAGACGCTACAACTAGAAGGTTTTCTTTATCCCAAAAACACGCTAGTCTTTCCTACCAAATAGACCCTGAAATAAATTCAGGGTGACGACTATTGGATCAGGGTAACGTATTGCGAGAGAAACTTCCGAAGTCTTTCCTTCGCTCTTTTCCTTTTTAGACTTCTGAAGTTGAGTTAATCTAAAATCTCTTTAATCTTTTCCGTTGGCCGGGCGATTATGGCTTTATCTTCAGAAATAACAATTGGTCTTTCAATTAAAATGGGATGGTCAATCATCACATCAATCCATTTATCATCGCTGAGGGTTTTACCTTTATAATTTTCGGTAAAAATCTTTTCACCTTTACGGATCAGTTCTAATGGTTTGATACCCAATTTGGCTATGATTTCTGTGAGTTCGGCTTTGTTGGGAGGCGTTTCGAGATAGTACACTACTTCGAAATCTTTTCCGCTTTTCTCGAGCTCGGCTAAAGCACAACGGCTTTTGGTACAACGGTTATTATGATAGATGGTGATCATTCAGGAAAATATTTATAGTCCGCTTACCCCACCGCTCACTACGAGTTTCATGGCGTCGGCCGCAGTCATATTTAAATCGGCAACTTTATCCTTTTTTACAATGCAAAGCTGACCGGCAAAAGAATAAGAAAGTGGAAAATATACGGCAACTTCATCCGGCAGATCGAGTTTATGCAGATCACTCTGCGTTAAAAAGCCGATTTTCTTAAGTCCTCCCTCCACTTCTACCAGCACCGGATGGTTAAATTTCTTTTCGTCGCCTACAAAAGCTTCTGTTAAATCCTTGATAGACGAATAAATGAAGTTTAGTAAGGGCAATCGCTGCATCATGCGCTGGAACCAATTGTACATCGGTTCGGTTACGAAATTGGTTACAAAGATACCTGCGGTTAAAATAAGGGCCAAAACGGTAAGTAAGCCTAAACCTGGAATATTGCGGCTTTCACCTGTGCGCGGGTTTACGCCCAATATATTATTCACATTTAACCAGCTATCAACCGTTGTAACTGCCCAAACCACAATAAAAATACTCACGGCAATGGGTACAACAATTAATAAACCTTTGATCAAATAGTTTAAAATAGCTTTCCCGACTTTATTCATGGTGCAAAATTAGGAAAAATATGGTTAAATGGTTAGGATTGTTACATTGTTTCCTTGCTTCGCTATTAATTGACGAAATATGCATCGCTAAATGGCTAGCATTGTTTCTTTGCTAATATATTAATTGACAAATATGGCTAAATGGCTAGCATTGTTACATTGTTTCCTTGCTAACATATTAATTGACGAATATGGCTAAATGGCTAGCATTGTAACATTGTTTCCTTGCTAATATATTAATTGAAGATTTATGATCAATTTCCTCTGTAATTTTTCGCCTATTTTACCAACAATGAAGCAATAGAACAATTTACCCCCTTTACTCATAGAAATAAACCCTTTTAACGTAATTTTTCGACTATTTCACCAACAATGAAGCAATCAAACAATTTAACAATCACCTTACTCATAGAAATAAACCCTTTTAACTCTCTGCGAGATGTTGGTCAGAATTTCATAAGGAATGGTATCGATATCTTTTGCAAGCTGCATAATGGTGTGTTCCTGGTTAAAAACAATGGCTTCGTCGCCGGGTTTTACGTCGACACCGGTAACATCCAGCATGGTCATATCCATACAGATGGAACCTATTACAGGCACTAGATATCCGTTTACAAGCATTTTACCTACCCCATTGCCAAAATATCGCGTGTAGCCATCAGCATAACCAATTTTAACGGTGGCTATTTTTCCGCCGTTCGGCATGATGCCTTTTCGGCTATAGCCTACAGTTTCGCCGGGTTCTAAAGTTTTTACCTGTGTAACGGTTGTTTTAAGCACCATCACTGTTTGCAGGCCACGGTTGCTGGCCAGGGCAGAATCAAAACCATATAAACCGATTCCTAAGCGCACCATATCAAACTGGGCTTCGGGCCAGCGCGAAATACCCGAAGTATTGGAAATATGGAGCAATGGTTTATAATCCAGAACATCCACCAACTGATCGGCGATGGCTTTAAATTTAGTGATCTGTTGCTGGGTAAAACCATCATGTTCAGCAGCATCGCTGGCTACTAAATGGGAAAAGATACTCTGCACTTTTACCCTTGCCGAGTCTTTCAACAAACTGGATAAGGTACCTATTTCAGGTTCATCAAAGCCCAAACGGTGCATGCCACTGTCTATTTTAATGTGGATTGGGTAATCGAAATCATAATCCGATAATGCGTTTAAGAAGCTGTTCAGGATTTCTAAACTATAAATTTCGGGTTCGAGTCGGTGTTTAATAATGGCTTCGAAAGCAGATTCTTCAGGACTCATTACCATAATTGGCAGTGTAATACCGGCTTTGCGTAATGCAATCCCCTCATCAGCATAGGCTACCGCCAGGTAATCTACCTTATGGAACTGCAGTAAATTGGCAATTTCGAAACTGCCGCTTCCGTACGAAAAAGCTTTAACCATGGCCATAATTTTAACGCCAGGTTTAACTTTAGAGCGGTAAAACTGCAGGTTTCCTACCATTGCATTAAGGTCGATCTCTAAAACCGTGTCGTGTATTTTCTGTGTAAGGAGTTTACTGATGCGCCCAAATTCGAAACGCCTTGCCCCTTTTACCAATATCGTTTCGTGGTTAAACTGCAAACCCGGAAAAGCTTCGATAAAAGCATTGGTATCGTCGAAAAACTGCGTTTCGAACTTAAAAAGATCAGCATAGCTTGAAATATGTGTTCCGATACCGATTAATCGGTTTACCTTTTTTTGAGCGAGCAATTCGGCTATTTCGGTATAAAGATCAATATCATTCCTACCTGTTTCAAATAATTCGGAAAGAATTACAGTTTTTTTCGGGTGCTGGTTCTGTTGGTTTAAAAAATCGAGTGCAATGGCTAAGGAAGAGATATCGGCACTGTACGAATCGTCGATAATGGAACACTGGTTAATGCCGTTTTTCAGTTCGAGGCGCATGCTCACATGGCTCAGTTTTTCTAAACGCAGGTCGGCCTGCTCTGGTGTATAACCCAAAGCCAATAAAGTTGCCCAACAGATCATTCCATTTTCTATCGAGGCTTTATCCTTAAAAGGTAAAATGCATTCTATTTCTGCATCCTGATAAATGGCCCTTAAATAGCAATTTCCTTCTATAGGTTCGACGGTGGTAATCTGTAAATCTGCCACTTGTTTACTGCTCCAGCTAAACTTTTTCTTACCCGGTAAATCTTTTTCGTTTACCTCTGTTACATATTCAGGCGAATAGATCAATAAATCTGAATCTTTAAAGAGTTTTAGTTTTTCGCTGAGTTTTTCTTTTTTAGAACTAAAACCTTCGGCATGCGCCTCGCCGATATTGGTTAAAATACCGACTTCAGGCTGGATAATTTCGGCCAAATGCTGCATTTCGTTAACGGCAGAAATACCGGCCTCAAAAATCCCCATTGTATCGTCTGCCTCAATCTGCCAAACAGAAAGTGGTACGCCAATCTGTGAGTTATAACTTTTCGGGCTCCTAACAATATTGAAATCGGCTGCCAAAAGCTGATAGAGCCATTCTTTAACAATGGTTTTGCCATTACTTCCGGTAATGCCGATTGTTTTAAGATCAAATTGTTTCCGGTGATAAATGGCAAGTTTTTGCAAGGCTGTTAAAGCATCATCAACAAGTAAAAAATTACAATCAGGGTATTGGTTAACGTATTTAGCTTCGGTAATTACAAAATTACGGATATCCTTTGCATAGGCATCTCTGATAAATTCATGTCCGTCACGGTGTGAAGAAAGAGCAAAAAATATCGAATTTTCGGGCATCAAAACCGAACGGCTATCCATCACCAGATATTGAATAATCACCTCTCCATCAACCAATTTGGTATCGGCATTTAAAATTTCGGCTATTTTGGCAATGGTATATATCGGGTTTTGCATGTTATTATCTTCAGAAAAATACGGTAATCGCTTTTATTTTTACGAATTTCAGTAATTAATTATGAAAAGCGGTAAACAAGAGGCAGTAATATTAGATAAAAAACAAGCTTTGGCCAAAGCGGAAAATTTTTGTGTTTATCAGGAGCGTTCACAAAAAGAAGTGCGTTATAAACTGGTAGAATGGGGCATGCGTGGCGATGAACTGGAAGAAATTATCACCGAACTGATTGTAAACAATTTTTTAAATGAAGAGCGTTTTGCAAAAAGCTACGCATCGGGCAAATTTAACATTAAACACTGGGGCCGGGTTAAAATTAAACAGGGTTTAAAATTGAAAGGCGTGCCCGATAAAATTTTACAAAAGGCAATTTACAGTATCGATGAGGATGATTATTTACAGGCGATAGAAAAACTGGCGGTAAAAAAAGCAGAAAGTCTGTCCGAAAATGATCCGTTTAAAAGAAAAAATAAGCTGATGGGCTACCTTCAGGCAAAAGGTTTCGAAACTGATTTAATTTTACTTGCACTGAAAGCCAGCAATTTAAATTAAATATTAAATTTTTAACAAGAAATTCCTTGACAGATATAGAAATCTGCCTATATTTGCATCACCAAAACGAAACAACAACATCAGTTTTGTAAATGCGAAAGTAGCTCAGTTGGTAGAGCACGACCTTGCCAAGGTCGGGGTCGCGAGTTCGAATCTCGTCTTTCGCTCCAAATAAATGCCTTCCTACCAGAAGGCATTTATTTTAAAGTTAACCAAGCCGATGGAGATCGGTAGCGGCTAATGCTCGGGTGGTGGAACTGGTAGACACGCAGGACTTAAAATCCTGTGCTTTCAAAGGCGTGCGGGTTCGATTCCCGCCCCGAGTACAACAAAAAAATCGAATTAAAAGCCATCAGAAATGATGGCTTTTTTTGTTATAATGTCGCATACATTCTTACGATAACAAGTAGAATTAATGGAAGATCAATACCAAAAGTTGTAGAGTTGCGTTTTTTCAAGCAAACAATTGTCCAGATTATAATAATTCCTTTCTCTACTAATTTCTCTTGTGCCTTCCCTTTGAACTGTTCGGAATTTCCGAACAGTTGAATCCTTAATTAATTTTCCTGTCTAGAACATTTTTTTGGTTCTATTTGGCTTTTTTATAAGTAAGATTAAAGTCGTGCTCCCAGTTTCTACCATCTACGCACTTCTCCCAATATCCCGAGATGATGTTTTTATCTTGGTTAATCTCGCCGGTAAAGCGTTGTATAAATTCGGGGGCATTGCGCCACATCTTCCATTTGCTGTTTTCAAAACTCATTTCATATACCCGCGAAGATTGTTGATCATCAATATAAAGTACAGTGTAGTGCTGTGCATCTTTATCATGACCGATAAACCATATCGCCCAGGGTGTTCCACTATTTTTTGTACCCTGCCTAAAAATTAGAAATTCACCTTCTTCAAACCATTCAAATGATGCTTTTGCCTTAATAACTGCATTGGCATCGGGTAAGAAAGATGCATTTGATATTTCCATTTCCCATGCGCCAATAAATTGCTTTAACTCCTGTAATGCCGGATTGATATTATTTTTCATTGGAATATAAATTGATAATGATGTTTATAGTTATTCTTCTTTATTGATTTTACTAACCTGAGTTCGATAATTATTTGTTAAAAAAAAGTGCTTTAAAAGCGACTAGTCTGGATCTATTCGTCATGCTGAATTTATTTCAGCATCTTTCCTGCATGATAGACCCTGAAATAAATTCAGGGTGACGAATCCTTGTTAAAAAGATCTACAAAAGGCATTTAAATTAATGTTAATAATCGAACAAAGGTTATTGATCTAAGATTCGCTCAATTAAGTTGTTTTGATTAATCTATTATAAAGATCGGAACTAACATCGTGTAAAGTGATGTGCAAAAACGACTATCTTAGGGCTGTATTACGTCAAAAATTATCCGTTACATAAATTTTTTGGGTAACAGGGATCCCGGTAATGGTTTACACCGATTCTCATTCCAAACTTTACGCCCCGTTTTTGACCACCTGATCTCGATGGCTGATCCAAATACATTTAATAATTGTCTAATTAAGCTTTGATTGATTTGGTGTTGGATTCATCCTCTTTTCAATAAAAAACCGAATAATAAAGTCATCATTTCAGACTGCTTCCCTACTGAACTTTAGCTGATATTTTCTGAACTTTTGGAGAAATAGGCGCTCAAGAAACCGGATTAATTTTGTCTTATCAAAACAGAGAATCCATACGAAGAAAAAACATGTATAGGGCATTAAAGCCGAATTCTCTTTAATAAACAAAATATAATTCAACATGGAAAAAACATTGATTATCGTAACGCATCCTGACATTAACAATTCGGTGATAAACAAAAGATGGCTTAAAGAATTAGCAAAACATCCGGAAAAGTTTCATGTCCACCAACTTCATGAAACGTATCCTGACCAAAAATTTGATATAAGGGCAGAACAAAAACTGGTTGAAGAACATGACCGGATTATCTTCCAATTCCCTTACTATTGGTACCATTCGCCTGCATTGCTAAAAAAATGGTTCGACGAAGTGCTTACACACGGCTGGGCCTATGGCAGTACAAGTGGCTTTAAATTTAAGGGAAAAAAAGTTGCATTGGCTATTTCGCTAGGCTTGAAAGAAGAACATTTACAGCATGGTACAATTTTCAAATATACCCTCGAAGAACTCACCCGTCCGTTCGAAGCCCTATTCGATTATATAAAAGCCGATTACCAACCATTTTTTGCTTACTACGGAATGACGTTCGAGCCTACAGCGGAGTGGATTGAAAGGAGCGTTCCATTATATCTTGAGTTTCTTGACCGTTTTGGTTCCGAGAGCAACGATACAAAGGCAGCTTAAATTACAATAAAAGATTCCCCCTCAAGTAAAAGATCCATTAAATAGTAAAAATCATCCATTCTCTATAAATGGCCATCGGGGCATCTTTGCGGTAGATTAAATTCTATAAAAGTAAAACCACAAAATTTAAAAGAATGTCTGTTTCTGATCTTTTTAAGCCACTCACATTGCTGCATGGTCCGGCAATGAGAAACCGTTTCATGCTAGCACCCTTAACCAGTCAGCAGAGCGATTACGACGGTACGGCATCCGAATACGACCAATCCTGGATGGAGCAGCTCTCACAGGGTTTTTACGGATTGATACAAACCAGTGCATCAACCGTTGAAGCCGGTGGCATAGCATTCGAGCGCCAATTGGGTATCCATAGCGACGATCATCTTCCGGGCCTTACACAAATGGCGAAAACCATACGCGCGGGCGGTGCATTATCGGCAGTACAATTGCACCATGCAGGGCACCGTGCGCGGCCCGAAGTAGGTGGCATACCGGCCCCTGCCTCTGGTAAAACGATACCTGGTGTGAGGGCGATCAGCACTGAAGAGGTAGAGCGGATCCGCGATAGCTTTATTGCCGCAGCAAAAAGGGCACAATTGGCAGGTTTCGACGGAATTTCTGTGCATGGTGCCTTCGGCTGGATACTATCGGAATTTATGTCGCCCAATTTAAACGACCGCAGTGACAAATATGGTGGAAGCATGGAAAACAGGGCACGTTTCACCATTGAGGTTATTGAAGGAATCAGAAAGGCCTGCGGACCTGATTTCCAGATAGGCTGGCGATTATCCATCGAGCGGTATGGCCTGCGGTTAGAAGAGTTACGAGAAGTTACGGCAGAGATTTTTGACCGTGAGCTGATCGACTATCTCGACCTTGCCCTATGGGATTCGGCCCAGCTGGTTAGAGAGGGAATGTACCAGGGGAAAACCATGCTCAGCGTTTTTACCGAACTTCCCCGAAAAGGTGTACGCCTGGGTGCCGCCGGCAAAATAATGAGTGCCCAACGTGCAGCGCAGCTGCTGGATGAAGGATGCGATTTTGTTCTTATTGCAAGGGCAGGCATTCTTCAGCGCGACTTTCCTTTACAGGTAAAGGCAAATCCGATGTACGATAGTCCGAAGTTGCCTGTAACAGCCGAATACCTGCGTAAAGGAGGGCTGAGCGAGCGCTTTATCGAAACCATGCGCGGATGGCAGACTTTTGTTCGGCCAGGCTCTTAACAAAAAAACGTAGTTTACCTTTAAAACTCAACAATTCCAAAAGCGGATCTTTTTACAGAGGTCCGCTTTTGCTTTTTCAACATTTGTGCACAGTATTACGCTATAACCGATAAAGTAAAAATCTCTATTACAAAGTAAAAATCATCCATTCTTAAACAAGCAATATCGCCACACCTTTGCAGTGTAAATAATTATTCTTTATGAAAAAAACAGCAGTTATTATCCTTTCTGATCCCAAGGCTGGTTCAGAGGAAGCACTTGGTCGCGTATTCAACGCTTTGGCATCGGCATACGAATTTAAACACGCAGGTGAAGAGGTAAAAATCATTTTTCAGGGTGCAGGAATAAGATGGCCTGAGCAGCTTGAGAAACCTGAACATCCGGTTAACGGACTTTATGCAGAAGTAAAAGATTATGTTCACGGTCTTTCTAAAGGATGTGTTGCCGTATTTGGTACCGAGGTATCGGGTTATGATCTTTTAAATGACAATGAAGTACCCGGAACCCCTGGTTTACCAAGTTTCTTAAACCTTAGGAACGAAGGCTACGATATCCTTATTTTCTAATCTTTTCCATAACAGCCTTCCGGGGAAAACGGAAGGCTGTTTTTAACTCCTGATGTGATATGGCTTTGGTCTGGATCTTTTTCTAAATCTACCTATTAAGCCCCCACAGTACCCGTTTTTACCTCTCCTGCCCTTTTATAACTTACAATAATTACCCCACTTGGCGTTACCACGCTTTCTGTTAGGCTAAGCGCAGCCGGAATGGTGCCGTTTTCGAACAGTTTTTTCCCCTGCCCCAGTGTTAAGGGGTAAATTTTAAGTCGGAGTTCATCAACCAGGTCGTTCTTAAGCAAAAGCTGGATCAGTTCGCTACTTCCCCAAACCTGGATATCGCCGCCCTCCGAATTTTTAAGTTTTTTGATATCTTCCACACTTTTAAGGAAATTGGTATTTTTCCAATCCGATTTTTCCCTGGTCTCAGATAGGACATACTTGGCACCATCGTTAATGCCCGGCCAAAAACCGGCATGCTGCGGCCAGTAGGATTCGAAAATTTCAAATGTTTTTCTACCCAGAAGATATTCAGCGGGTTTTAGCTCTTCCTGTATAATCTTTCCAAAAATCTCATCACCGTAGGATGCCGTCCAGCCTCCATATTCGAAACCGCCCGATGTATCTTCTTCAGGGCCGCCTGGTGCCTGCATTACACCGTCTAGTGTAAGCATGGTTAAAACAGTTATCTTTCTCATATCGCCTTGATTTATAGTTTAACTTATTATTTTATCTATTTATTTCAAAAAACCATCCAGATACCCCAAAATTGTTTTGGTCTGCATCATCAGGCTCACATGTCCCTGCCCTGACACAATGGCCAATTGGGATTTTGGCATTACACCGAAATCGGCAACTTTTCCACCGCCCAGTAACTGATAGGTTTTAGCCAGTTCAATTTTATCCAAACCATCATTGTCGCCTGCTATAATCAATACCGGTGAGGTGATTTTAGCAATATTGGCTTCACCTAAATCAAATGGCTCTCCTGCCGATGCCATCATCTGTTTTAAAAACGGAATCCATTTTGTTTTATCGGGTGCAACGGCATCATAAGCAGTTTTCATTGGGCTGTTTTCAAAGAGTTCTGGTTTCATGTTTTTAAAAGCATTGTTTATCTCAGGCAGCCAACCTGTGCTTTTATAGGTTGAAGAAATAATGACAAGTTTATTTAAACGTTTTGGGTTCTGTATGGCAAATTCGTAAGCAATGGCACCACCAAAACTATAACCTACCACATCGGCACTGTCAACTTTCAGGTAATCCATTACCCCAAGCACATCTTTTGCCAAGGTGGCATGTGCTAGTTTCCGATCTGAATACGGTGTATGCCCATGCCCCTGTAATTCAATGGCAATTACTTTTCTGGTTTTGGATAACTCGGGGATCAATTGGCCCCAATTCATACCGATGGTCATAAAAGCGCCGTGCAGTAAAATGATGGGCTTTCCTTGTCCATAAACTTCATAATAAACTTTGGTGCCGTTGGCCGGTGCATAACCGCTGTTAACAGGTTTGATCTGTGCATTCGATCGCATTACGCTGCACATCACCATTATGATAAGCAGTAATGCTTTAAGGGAATTCCTGGTGTTAAATAAATTTTTCATATCGTTTTTTAGTTTTAATCTTGTTATCAATACAAATATGAAGCTCATTTCAGAATTCAATCGCGTGAGGAAGCGACAACTTAGGGGGCAAATTCCGACAAGCCTATTCTTAACATGAAATAAAAGACTTTAAGTACCCTTTTATTTGAAAATTGTTGTTTTTCTGCGTTTCGTTAGATAATTTTTAATTTGGACCATCATTTATTATCTTCATGGTAATAAAAATACAGGTTTTGAATATCAGGTCATTGCTTCCACCCCCTGCACTTTCTTCTTATGTAAGGAGCATCATGGTACTGGAGTACAGAGACAATCGATCGGATTTTATGCTACCGCTTTATGCCAACGGTGCACCAACCCTGATATTCCAAAACACAAAGGGGCGGCGGAACGGAGATGCCGTAAACCACCTCAGTTTGTACGGACAGGCAATTGCCCCTTCCAATCTCCATATTGATAACCATTTTGTTTTAATCGCTTATTTTCTTCATTCCTTTGCGGTTAAGGCCGTGTTTGGCATTGCCGCCGCCGAACTAACCGACACACTTATTGATGTAAACGAACTGCAACCGGCAAAAGCGATCGGCCTGCAGGAGCAGCTTTTAAATGCCGGTCCGGTTGACGAACAGCTAAAACTGATCAATGCTTTTCTTTTACAGCAGATCGCCAGTGATACCATTGATTATAGCCGGATTGCTTTTGCCACCTCTGCTCTCCAAAAAAATACCAGTGCCACTGCATTAACTGCGCTCAGGGAAAACCTTTTTAGTACCGAAAGGTCAGTGCAACGGCTTTTTGAAGATCATATCGGCATTTCACCAAAACAATATAAAAGGATATGCCAGTTCCATGCGGCTTTCCAGCAGCTCAATCATTTTGAGTTCAGCAAACTGGGCGACATAGCCTACCAGCATGGCTTTTCTGATCAGAGCCATTTTATCCGCGTATTTAAGGAATTTACAGGTTTAAGCCCTAAAGATTACCTTGCATTGCGCTCCGGTTACGCACCTGAAAAATAAATTTTGTCGGTTCTGTTCTATTTTCGCCCCCCTTTCCCATACTAATTTTGATTAAAATTTAAACACGATGAGAAAGATAATCGCAACAGAATGGATGTCGTTAGATGGCATCTCCGACGCCAGTTCAATGGCCGAATGGTTCAATCCCTACCACAGTGATAGCCGCGGTGCTTTGATCGCTGAAAATATCCACGATTGCACAACCATGTTATATGGCCGCAAAACCTACGAAATGTTATTTCCTTATTGGTCGTCGCTTAAAAACAATGAAATGGGTGTTGCCGACAAACTGAACCAGACCGAAAAGTATGTGGTATCGGGCACGATGCAGGAAGCAGGCTGGGAAAATTCGACCATTATCGACCAGGATATTATCAATACCATTAAAACCCTAAAATCAAGTGGTGAAGGGAATATACTGATCCAGGGCAGTGCTACCCTCGTAAAGAGTTTATTAAAGGAAGGTTTAATTGATGAACTGAAACTGATGATCCAACCGCATATTATGGGAAGCGGAAAACGTTTATTTACCGAAGGGATATCGGCAGGTTTGGAACGTAAAGCTATAAAACAACTCGATAATGGCGTAATAGAAATCACTTATGCGCCGATTGGTTAAACGATACATAAAACCTTGCATGGGCCATCAGCAATGATGGCTTTTTTGCTTTAAATACGCTCAACAAACTGTTCCTTAACCAGTTTGGTAAATTTTTATGACTGTTCTGTTTAAAAAGATAAAGACAATTTTATATTTTTAAATACAATTTCCTATCTAAAAACCAAACTATGAAAAACATCACCCCATTTAAAATCGAGGTTGATCAAACCGTACTCAATGATCTACAGAACCGCCTACAGCACACCCGTTGGCCAGATGAGCCTGAAGGAGCCGAATGGAATTATGGCACCAACCCTACTTATTTAAAAGAACTGCTTACCTATTGGCAAAAAGATTACGACTGGCGTAAACATGAATCGGCACTGAATGCAATCCCACAGTTTAAAGCCGAAATAGATGGCATTAACATCCATTTCATCCACATTAAAGGCAAGGGCAAAAATCCGAAGCCACTTTTACTAACCCATGGCTGGCCTGATAGTTTTTACCGGTTTTATAAGGTAATCCCTTTATTAACCGATCCGCAAAGTGCAGATGGCAATAGCGAACAATCTTTTGACCTGATTATACCTTCCCTGCCAGGTTTCGGTTTTTCAGACCGCGTAGCCCTTAATACAGATCAGGTAGCAGCTTTATGGGCGAAACTGATGACAGCGGTTTTAGGTTACGAACAATATTATGCTGCAGGTGGCGATATCGGCGCAATTGTAACCAAATCGCTCGCCAATCAGCAGCCCGACCGGGTTATCGCCATCCACCTTACGGATGTAGGTTACCCTAACGGACAGGAAGACTGGTCTACAATGTCGGCTCCGGAACAGGAGTTTGGCCAGTTTATCCAGCAATGGTGGTATACAGAAGGCGCATATAATATGATCCAATCTACAAAACCGCAAACATTGGGTTATGGACTTAACGATTCGCCCGCAGGGCTTGCCGCTTGGATAACTGAAAAATTTAACAGTTGGAGCGATACCGATGGCAATATTGAAAATAGCTTTACCAAAGATGAACTAATTACCAATATCATGATTTACTGGGTAAGTCAAACCATTAATACTTCTATCCGCACTTACCTCGAAAATGCAAGGGCAGGATGGTCGGGCCAGCCTTCGCCTTCGGCCGAATACGTGAAAACGCCAACTGCGGTAAGTATATTCCCGGCAGAAGCACCGGTGCCGATAGAATGGGCACAACGAATGGTTAATGTAAAGCGTTTTAATAAAATGGAAAAAGGTGGTCATTTCGCAGCATTGGAAGTACCCGATGCCTGGGTAAATGAGCTCCGAAGCTTTTTCTATAGTTTATAGATGCTGAATTTTAAAAAAATATCCCCCGGTGCTCCTGTATTGGTGCACCGGGCCTTGCACAAATCATACCTGTAGTACGCTTATGCTGTTCTGTAAAAATCACCATTATATCAATCACAAATAATGATGGCATTAATCTTTTTAAATCATTTGGAACGGTTAAATATCATGTATAGTTTTGATAAAAAATATCGACTTTAAAACCATGGAACAAAAACTGCCTTTACCGCCATTTACACACGAAACCGCATTGCAAAAAGTACAGATGGCCGAAGATGCATGGAACAGCCGTGATCCGGAAAGGGTATGTTTGGCCTACACCATCGATACCGAATGGCGCAACCGTACTGATTTTATCAACGGCCGTGAAGAAGTAAAAGCATTTTTAACCCGTAAATGGGAAAAAGAACTTGATTATAAACTTAAAAAAGAGCTTTGGACCTTTGCCGGAAACCGCATTGCAGTAAGGTTCGAATACGAGTGGCGCAATGCTACCGGCCAATGGCACCGCAGTTACGGAAACGAACTTTGGGAATTTGACGAAAATGGCCTGATGCAGAAAAGGTTTGCAAGCATTAACGACCTGCAGATTGAGGAGAAAGACAGATATTTATAGTCATTTTACACCTCTATCCTAACTGCGCCACAGCATACAGCGCAATTACAGAAATTAAGACCCAGAGCAACAGCCCCTGTAACAAAGGTTTAAAGCCAACGGAGAATAATGTTTTTCTCGAAAGCCCTGCACCGATCAGAAACAAAGTAAGTGTTAATCCGCATTTGGCCATAGCGGTTAAATATGGACTTAGCACTGCCATTACCGGAAGATAAGTATTGACTACAATAGCAATAACGAACAACAGAATAAAATAAGGGAAACTGATTTTCTTTGAAGGGTTTTTAAACAAAAATGTGGAAAGAAAAGCAACCGGGATAATCCAAAGTGCACGTGCCAGTTTTACTGTGGTAGCTACTTCTAAAGCTTTAGCGCCATATTTACTTGCCGCGCCTACCACCGAACTCGTATCGTGTATGGCAATAGCGCACCACAAACCAAACTGGTTTTGGGAAAGATTGAAATAATGTCCAACTATTGGAAAAACCAACAGTGCAAGCGCATTAAAAATAAATATGCAGCCCAAGGCCACAGAAACCTGCTTTTCTTTAGCCAATATAACAGGCGAAATGGCAGCAATGGCACTTCCGCCAC
>NZ_DJDT01000239.1 GCF_002432345.1 Pedobacter sp. UBA5917 | reverse complement strand
CTGGTCTTAGCGTCCCGCTAAGACAATGACTAACTTTTGCCACAGATGCACAGATGATCACGGAATAAGGTTTTGCATCATACGGTCCTCGCTTGCAATGTACTACACCACAATTTCAAATAAACTTAAGCTGATGCCTTCGTAATGTTTTGGCAGGCCATCGGTTTTTTCCATGGTTACCACACCCACATAATCGAAGCCACAGCCCGTGTAATATTCAAGGAGCTTTTCATTGTCGGCCCAGGTATCCATCCTGATAAATTTAATGTTGTTTTCCGTAGCGAAAGCTTTGGCCCATTTAATAATTTCCTTTACAAAAGAATAGCCCCTAAAATCAGGATGCGTTACAATCCTATGGATGTAAATCGCATCATGATCCCGTTCGCCCCAGATCAACTGATCGTTAAAAGTAACAGCAAATACACAGGCAACAGTTCCATCAACCAGAATTTTATATTGACGGTTTTCATCAATTTCAGTTTGCACCAACGCTCTGCTAAAGCCCTGCCAATGCTTGTTAAAAACCTTTTTTTGATGCGCGATAGCCATATCATAAAATTCGAAAATAGTATCGATGTCGGTTGGCTGGCTATTTTGTACTTGTAATTGCATGAGGCAAAGGTAAGGATAATACTCATGCTACCGTCATTTCTCGGTTAGTCGGGGTTTGCAATCCCAGTCTTTAAATTTTAATATTTCGTGGATTTCAAATCCACAGAACGGTGCGACGAGATTATAAATCTCGACGAACAAAAGAAGCTAAATCTATCTCGAGTTAGATTTCTCTCCCGAACATTCGGGACTGTGCTTCAGTCGAAATGACGGCGTTTTGTAACAAACAAAAACAGGGCTGCTTCATAAAAGAAACAGCCCTGTTCATTATAACATTTGAGATAGGCAATCAGGCCTTAAACCTTATGCCTTCAACCCTCTACCTTAAATTATTTCTGTCTGAAATAAATCTGGATCGGAGCTCCTGAAAAATCGAAATTCTCTCTCAGTTTATTTTCAAGGAAACGTTTATACGGATCTTTAATGTACTGCGGCAGATTACAGAAAAACGCAAACATTGGCGAAGTAGCATTAATCTGTGTGATGTATTTAATCTTAATGTGTTTTCCTTTTAATGCCGGTGGTGGGAATTTCTCGATCAAAGGCAACATTACATCATTTAGTTTAGATGTAGGGATTTTCTTGCTACGGTTTTTATAAACCTCTAAAGCGGCTTCAATTGCCTTAAAAATACGTTGCTTGTTCAAAACAGATGTAAAAATGATCGGCACGTCGGTAAAAGGACGGATACGCTCGTGGATCTGCTCTTCGAAAGCTTTCATCGTTTGCGTATTCTTTTCGATCAAATCCCATTTATTGATCAGGATTACAATACCTTTTTTGTTCTTTTCTGCAAGGTGGAAGATATTAATATCCTGACTTTCGATACCTTCTACGGCATCAATCATCAATACCACAACATCAGCCTCTTCTAAAGCCTTGATGGTACGCATTACCGAGTAAAATTCAAGGTTTTCTTTAACCTTGGTTTTTTTACGTAATCCGGCAGTATCGATCAGCATAAATTCGTGACCAAACTGATTGTAATGGATCTTGATCGAATCGCGGGTGGTACCTGCATTAGCCGTAACGATATTACGTTCTTTGCCAATTAAAGCATTAACCAAAGAAGATTTACCTACATTAGGACGGCCCGCGATCGTAATTTTAGGCAATTGGTTTTCCTCTTCTTCAACGTCTTCGAAATTTTTAACAATCTCATCCAACAACTCTCCTGTTCCAGAACCCGTCATTGATGACAATGGAAAAACTTCACCTAATCCGAAACCATAAAAAGTATGGATTTCGTTATATAAAGCCGTATTATCTACCTTATTTGCCGCTACGAAAACCGGCTTTTTACTTCTACG
Organism: Pedobacter sp. UBA5917; assembly: GCF_002432345.1. GTDB lineage: Bacteria > Bacteroidota > Bacteroidia > Sphingobacteriales > Sphingobacteriaceae > Pedobacter. The sequence goes on along the minus strand of NZ_DJDT01000239.1, from coordinate 3,548 downwards.
CAAAACCTGGGCAATGTCATCATCCAGATCGGTAATGCCTGTAGTTACATCAACCATAAAAATCAGCACACTGGCTTCTTCGATGGCGATCATTACCTGCTCGCGGATTGCCGCTTCGTAAACATCAATCGAATTGGCTACATAACCACCCGTATCAATTACGGTAAAATGTTTATCTATCCATTCGCCCACGCCATAATGCCTGTCGCGGGTTACACCGCTCATGTCATCAACAATGGCTTTACGGCTTTCGGTTAATCTGTTAAAAAGGGTACTCTTGCCTACGTTTGGCCTGCCTACGATGGCTATAATATTACTCATTGGTGTTCTATTGATAGTTAATGGCTTATAGTTAATGGTCGTGGTGTTTACGCAAGCTGCCCAAACTATTTGGCTATCAGCCATTGACTATCAACTACTAACCGATTTATTTCGGGCTGCAAAGGTACGGTTATTTTTCGTAACCTTTATTAATATTAATTTTTATACTTCTCTAAAAGTCCTTTTACCACTTCTTCTGTCAGCTGGTTTCCCTGCAATAAAGGAAATCCTTCCCAACGCACAATACCTTTAGGATCGATCAGTATGGCATGCGGAATACCTTTAACCTGGATCGAATCCTTAACTGTTCCTTTGGTATCGATGGCTTCAAAATAATTGATCTTCGGATTATCAAAAGCTTCAACCTTTTCGGCAGTTTCATCAGAAACCCCGATAATAACCAGTTTGTCGGCATATTTTTTCTGAAGATCGTTCAACGTTGGGATATAAGCCCTGCATGGCCCGCACCAGGTTGCCCAAAAATCAATCAGCACAAATTTACCTTTGGTATCGGGCTGTTTCGAAATCCATTTTTCGACCACCAGTTCCGGAGCTTTTTCGTTCAGTATCGATTTTGCCCAAAGTTTTTTACCATTGTTCGATTCCTGCGCGAAAACCACTGTACTTACGAGAAACAAGAGCAACGTTAAAGCTTTTTTCATCTTTGATTTTTTTAATAAAAATCGGAATTAATTATCGTAACCAAAGCTTTTAAGGTAGTTCTTTTTGCTTCTCCAATCAGGGATCACTTTTACAAACAGCTCCAGAAAAACTTTACTGTCCAAAAATTTCTCGATCTCCAAGCGCGCCTCGGTACCTACTTTTTTCAACATACTGCCACCGGTGCCAATTAAGATGTTTTTTTGCGAATCGCGTTCTACCACAATTTCTGCAGTAATCCGAATCATCGAACCTTTACCGTTTTTCAGTTCCTCCTCTTTAAAACTTTTCACAATCACCTCGGTGCTGTAAGGGATTTCTTTCTGGTAATTAAGGAAGATTTTTTCGCGTACCATTTCCGAAACAAAAAACCGTTCCGAACGGTCGGTTAAATCTTCTTTATCATAATAGGGCGGATGTTCGGGCAACATTTCGAGTACGCGATCCAATAATCCGTCTACATTATGTTTGTGCAGCGCCGAAATTGCGTAAATGGCAACCGGATTCAATTTTTCCTGCCAATAGGCAATTTTTTCATCAACCTGTTCCTGTAATGCCTTATCTATTTTGTTGATGAGTACAATTGTTGGGATATCGCGGTTCAGGATTTTCTCCAGAACGTCGTCTTCATCGTATTCTTCGTTAATATCGGTTACAAATAAAAGTACATCTGCATCGGTTAAAGATCCGTTTACAAAGCTCATCATACTCTCCTGTAAGCTGTATTTTGGTTTGATTATACCCGGGGTATCAGAAAAAACAATCTGATATTCCTCTTCATTTACGATCCCTAAAATACGGTGCCTTGTGGTTTGTGCCTTAGGAGTTATAATGCTAAGCCGCTCGCCTACAAGCACATTCATGAGGGTGGATTTACCTACATTTGGTTTACCTATTATACTAACAAAACCTGCTTTATGCGCCATTAAAATATTTTTTAAAAAAAATTTGCAGCACAAAGAAACGAATTATATCTTTGCATTCCAATTCGGAAACAGAGTTAAGGATTTAATTCAAAAGAAAAAACGGGTTGTATAGAGTGCGGGGTGGAGCAGTTGGTAGCTCGTCGGGCTCATAACCCGAAGGTCGCACGTTCGAGTCGTGTCCCCGCTACTAATTCAGTGGGCAGTTTACAGTGATCAGTTTAACTGAAAGCTGAGAACTGGAAATTTAGAAACTGAAAATGGCCCGTTCGTCTAGGGGTGAGGACGCCAGATTTTCATTCTGGAAACAGGGGTTCGATTCCCCTACGGGCTACGATCCCGCTTTACGATAAGTAGAGCGGGATTTTTGCTTTTATACCCTCCTAAAATCAACTATCCCAACATTCGTTATTGGCTTTTAAATTATCGCCTAACAACATTTTTTCAGATAATCCATTTTTTTACTTTGAAATAATTATCATAACTTGCAGTTAAACCATATTATGAAACCCACTCGCTCTTATCTCTTCAATTTTATTACTTTCATTATATTTTTACTAGGCAGTTCTTGTTCAAATAAAGGTGATGATCTTAAACCCGAACCGGTTCCTGCATCTAAATCGCCGGTAATTACCAATTTTAGTCCCGCTGAGGCAACAATAGGCCAAACAGTAACCATTACCGGAAATAATTTTGGAACAGACCTAAGCCTGGTTACCATTACTTTCGACAATGGCATTAGCTTAAAGCCTAAAACCGTAGTGCCAACGCAAATCGTTTTCGATGTTCCGACAAGCATGACCACCAGTAGTTTCACCATCAGTATAAATATTAACGGCACCACCTCAACGGTAAAAAGCAGCATAGCATTAACAATAAAATATTTCTTAACCGTTACCAGATTACCAACGGAAGCTGGCAGCGCAATAGTTAGCAGCGACAAATCGACCTTGCTCTCAACAGATATCAATAGCACTACCTCGAGAATCATGACCAATAAAGATGCTACCGGAGAAATTTATCAAACAGAACTGGTGCATGCAGAAAAGGCAACCTTGGATTTCATCGGCGATAAACACGTAACCGCATCATTCCCTACAATGAATTCTGCAGATACAACCACCATTCCTTACATCCGATACACCCACAAGGATGACGCCACAAAAACCATCAAAGAATACCGCGCATACATCCGAAATGACAATGTAAATACACCAACCTTAATTAAGATTGCCAGCAAGGATAAAATGACCATTAACCGGGTTTCTGTGATAAGCTATAGCGCCGGCATATTGCTGCTCTCTTCGGATACCGATTTTAGCCCAAACATCACAGTAAATGATTTTATCAGAGCCTTTAAAGCCAGCAATCAGAAAATTTCTCAACTCAAAGAAAATCAATAACAGTATAAATCATCTTGAAGTTTTATAGTAGAGTGTTTTGCACCGCATGTTTTTAGAAACACCAATTATTAACAACAATCTACATTTCATTAAAAGTGCCCCCCATTTCAGTGCGAAGTGGCGCCAAAGGGATTGCCGGGTAAATACGATATGGTTTCTTTCCCTCAGAACAAATACCATAAGTTCCTCCAACTGCTTTTTAGATCCAGCTATTTACCAATAATCAATCCTGGAACCAAAT
>NZ_DJDT01000185.1 GCF_002432345.1 Pedobacter sp. UBA5917 | reverse complement strand
GTGGCGGCGGCGGCGGTGGAGGCGGTTCACGTCCGGCAAGAGCAGGTAGAGGTTAATAATAAAATCTAAACACACAATGAAAAAATATATTTTAGCTTCACTAGTAGCTACAGTAGCTGCTATGGGAACATCATACGCCCAAAGTTATGCACCAGATGCATTCCGTTTTTCGCAGACCAATTATGGCAGCACTTCAAGATTTAAAGGAATGGCCGGAGCACAGGTAGGTGTTGGTGGCGATATCGGTTCAATCAGTGCCAACCCTGCGGGTTTAGGTTTGTTTACCAAATCAGAATTCAGCATTACACCAGAGTTTAACTCAGTATCAAACGGAAGTTCATATTTGGGCAATAATATCAAAGCAGATAAAAGCCAGCTGAACCTTAATAATATTGGGGTGGTATTTTATAGCCCCGCTGCAAAAATGAAAGGTGCTGATGTAGATAAGGGATTGGTAAGTACAGTTTTTGGCTTGAGCTATACCCGTAACAACGATTTCCTGAACAACATCAATTATAATGGGATCAACAGGAATAACTCGATAAGATATTCTTATGCCGAGCAGGCCAATAATTACGGCACCAGCAACAGCATAGCCGGAGATGCCTATAACAGCTATTTAATCAATAGAAATACCCCAACCTTTCCAAATCAGTTTTCTGCAGAGCCCTACAGCGGCAGTTTTAACCAAAACTGGGATGAGGCCCGTTTAGGTTCTACTTCAGAGTTTAACGTGGCAGGCGCGCTTAATTTTGGAAATAAAGTATACATTGGAGCAACTGCGAGTTTTGTAAATGTAAAATACATCAGCGATGCTACTTTTACGGAGTCGGGCGTCCTTAATTCGTATGATGATGGAGCAACTGTTCCAAAATATAACGGAAATGAAAACTACAACCTTACACACTTCCGTAACCAGGAAACTAAAGGTGGTGGTTTTAATTTAAAATTGGGTGCTATTTTCAGACCGGTAAGTGAGTTAAGGATCGGTTTGAATTTCCAAACGCCAACCTGGATGAACATTGAAGATAATACCAGCGAAACCTTACAGGCCACTACTGCTGGAAATGCGACTACTGCACCCAATAAATCAAATAATCCTACCCAGTATTATTCGTTTACCTACAACCTGCGTACTCCTTTAAAAGCTTCGGCCGGTATCAGTTATGTAATTGCGGGTACAGCATTAATATCAGCTGATGTTGATTATGTAGATTATTCTTCGATGCGCTTTTCTGATTCAAACGGATCTGATCTTTCTACAATAAATGCCAATAATGCATTTATTAAAAACAGTTACAAAGAAGCGGTTAACTACAGGGTTGGTGCCGAAGTAAAAGTAACCAACGAATTTAGTTTACGTGCCGGTTATGGGGTAAATGGAAACGGTGTTAAAGGTGGCGACAACAAATTTTATCAGGGTCAATTCTACACTGGTGGACTTGGATACCGCATTGATAACTACTATTTCGATGTAGCTTATCAAAATTATAAAACCAATTTCAGCTCTAGCCCTTATGAATTAGATAACTACACAGAGCCAGTTGCAGATGTAAAAAGTAGTAGAAATAACGTATTCTTAACTTTTGGAGTAAGATTCTAAATTTTTAAATCAGATACTGAAAAGGGTTATGGTTATAAAACCGTAACCCTTTTTTATTTATTCTTTACCGTAATCTCTTTCTCGCCGTAAACCACTCCCCCATCGGTTACCCCCTGAACAATAATTTTAAACTGCCCGGTTAAATCGCCGGCATTAAATGTTATCGGTGTTTCGCCTTTAACCAATACCTGGTAATTCCAATATACTGTAGCAAAATTGATCGGTTCATTTTTATTACTGATATCAGACTCGTAAAATTCTTTTGGCAGGTTTATGCCTTTTAATATCATGATATTGGGTTTGTGTTCTTCATCGGTACATCCCTGGTACACCATCGTTCCTCCCCTGCCCGTAGAATAACTTTTACCCTTAACGGGGCTGGTATTTCCAACATCTGCAGTATGGTTGGGACAGTTTAATATATTATACCTGCAAACGTAATCGCCACACCTGTTATAAGCCCTATTGGCAAACGCTGTGGCCTCATTATTTTTTGTTATGGTAACTTCTTTAAGCCTGATACCGGCCAGCGCGGTAATACTTTGGTTGCTTTCATTCAAAATGTCTGACCGAGTGCTGGGCATTTCGAAATTCTGCTGCACCAGGTATTTTTTCAATTCATCATGCGGATTATCCATTTTAACTTCGTACTGATCATATTTAGCCGTAGTCATGGCCAACCAAACCGGTATCTTCGGCTCTTTGATCATCAGGTTGGTATAGGGGATATTAAACAGTCCTGCGCTATCGGTATTCAAAAAGTTAAGGTTTTCTCCTGCTATGGTTGTTAGGCCCATCGGTTTATCCAGGGGCTTATTTTTTCGGGTGATTTTCCCATGGTAACTTAAAACCGAAAACACATCCTGTTTACCAACCTCCTTTATTTCGGTTTCGGGCCATTTATAGCGGCTCCATGTTTTTACCAATAAAATATCGTTCAGATAATCCTGATCTACAGATTTTATTCCCATTGGCCGGTTGGGAAGCGGTTTTAAATATTGCTGTAAATAGAAATAATCGGTAATATTCTGGTTGCCAGTGGCCGAAAGTCGGTTGCTCTGTACACAGGCAATGGAAACAAGGGCGTCGGCAGGTTTCTTATTCTGGGCACTTACCTTCAGTTTTAAATTTACCTGGTCCCTCGTATTATATTCGTCTTTATCTGTTATTAAGTCTGCCCGGTTAAGCTGGTCGTAATGGGCAAAAAAAATCCGTTCGGCAATGGGTTTATAATTGCTATCTAAAATACTCACGGCATTTAACCCGGCAGGGACGGAATCCAGCTTAAAACGAATACTCTGGGTTTTATTCTGCTCCAGCATCAGGTTGGTATGTAATAAAATATTAGAGAAATTATGCACCAGAACATGTACCTTTTTCTGATTATTGGCTTCTAAATGGATCCTAAAGTCGTTTTCGGCTATCGCAGTACCTGCAGTTAATACCACTCCATCGTTTAACACAATAGGCAAAGGATATTTCGTATCATCGTTATGCTCGCCTAGAATTTTAACGGAATATTTTTTCAAAATTTGGGGGCATATCGAAAATGAACCTATACCCGCTGAGTTACTTTGAATGGTATCAACAGGAACATCATTTTCGTACAGCACAGCTTTTGCATTTAATACTGTTCCTTCCAGGTTTTTGATTTCAAAGCCTACTTTAGAAGCTAAACGGTCAACCAGATAACCACCTTCGGGATAAAACAGGATTTGATAGTTTGATCGTTTCAGCACAGGGAGTTTAAACCTGGCATACCTGATATCTTTCCCCTTTTTCACCGTTATATAAAGCTGGTTATTATCTGCAGTAATCTTCTCTGCCGGGAAATCGAGCATCAATTCGCCGATTACGCTGCTTCTTGCAGTACCGGCGAGCAGGATCCGTTTATCATTCCCGATCTGATATTTGATCTCTGCATTTTCGACAAAGCGGTTATCCCCTGTTAAAACTTTTACTAAAGCCGTTCCGGTTTTACGTTGATCATCGTAGGCTTTGAAGATGGAAATATTGGTTGTTAACGGATTTAAAGTGGTTGATTTAACTGTAATGGCATGGATAAATTCGCCGTCGGGCCCGTTATTTTTTTTGATATTGGTATTTGCAACAAATCGATATGAACCGCTGGGCAGGGAATCGGGCAGCGTAAATCCTCCAAATGAAAAGCCTTTTTCGATCAGAAATTTTTCCTGAAGAACGATACTGCTATCGCTGTTATTGATGAGCGATAGGTAAAGCGTATGGTACTGGTCTAATCGGTAATGGTTTTTAACAGGTATCCGGTAAACCAAACCTGATCATTATTGCTATAGATATCTTTATCGAAATGAACAAACAGGCTTGATTTAGCTGATTTTAAGCCATAATGATGAATATTCTGGGCAACACTATCCAATTTTGCATCCTGTGCCTTTGCTTTAAACAACAACAGCAGCACACAGATGAGGATGGGATAAAATTTTGAAAGCATATTTGGAATGATATCATTAAAAATCCAAATTTTAATCCGGATTTTCACTAAATAAGCCGCAGATACGCTAAATGAACTAAATTTTTACGATACCATTCTTTACGGCATATAAGGCCAGGCCCGTTCTACTTTTCAGTTGCAGTTTTTCGCACAGCGAATTCCGGTAACCATCAATGGTGCGTGGACTCACAAACATTTCAGCAGCAATTTCGTTATAGGTTTTCTCGGTACAGGTATATTTCAGAAACTCCATTTCCCTTTCGGTGAGCTTCACAAAATCGGATATTTTTGAGTTTGTAGATAAGGAACTTAACGATTGCATCACTTTTCTGGTAACCAGGTCATTATAAAAGTAACCTTTGCTGATTACCTCATCAAAAGCACATTTCAGTTCCTCGGGTTCTGCATCTTTTAACACATAACCTTTTGCCCCATTGGTTATCATTTTAATAATTGCCGCTTCGGCATCCATGGTGCTTAGTGCAAGTACATTTGCCTCAGGATGATTGATCCGAAGCCATGAGGCGGTACTGTAACCGTCCATCTCGGGCATATTGATATCGAGCAGCACAATATCGGGCACACCGTATATCTTTAACTGCTGGATAAGATCTCTTCCGTTGGCGGCTTCGAACAATATTTTGTACGACGGGAAATAACTGATCAAAGCGGCCAATCCTTTTCTGAATAGGATATGATCGTCAACCAGGGCTATATATTTTATCTGATCAGACATAAGGGATAATTAGAATGATTTTTGTACCACTATTAATAGCACTGATAATTGTTGCTTCACCCATAATCAGGCTTGCACGTTTTACAATATTCTGGAGACCTAAACCGGTTTCCATTTTTTCATTTTCGCCTGAACTGAACCCAACACCATCATCTTCGATGGTAATTTTCAGTTTTTGGCTTAAAAAGTCGAAACCAACATTGATTTTGCTGGCACCGGCATGTTTAAGTATATTCTGTAAACTTTCCTGTACAATCCGGAAAACGATTATTTTCTTCTGCTCAGCTACCTGCTGTTCATCGCCCCTTACTTCTACACTACATTTCAGTACTCCTGCTTTTCCAATACGCTGTAACTCCTGCTCTACCGCCTGCAACAAGGTAAGTTCCTGTATACGGCTTGTGCTTAAGCTTTTTGCAATATCGCGTAAATCGGTAAGCGCGTTTCCAACATTCCCCTTAATTTCGGTAATTAATGGTTTATTGCCGGTTTCATTCTGTTCTGCAATACTTAACTGTAGCTTGGCCAAACTTAATATCTGGCCCACATTATCGTGTATTTCCTGACTGATGATATCAAAAGTCTGCTCCTGCATCTCTAACCTCGATTGGAGCAATTGTTCGGCATACTGTTTTTCCAGCTCCCCTTTTTCCTTTGCATACTGGAATTTCTTTTTCTGGAAATAGAGCATAAAGAAAACGATCGCGCTACTAAGTGCGAAAAAAATAATTATACTGGGTATAATTACAAAGAGGACTTCTTTTTCTTGAACTTTGGACATAAAAGAGCATAAGCAAACAGTAAATACATGATAATATTAGTTATTAAATTTAAACTTTTTAGCTTAACAGCCAACTGTATATAATTGGTACTCAAATACCTGTACATGCCCATATACGGAACTTCACAGGTATAAAACAGGATTAGTCCTATAGCCACCCAAAATTCACCCTCATTAAAAAGTGAGGTGGTTTCATTCGATGTTAATTTTTCGTAACAGTAAATAAGTCCAAAAAATATGATACATGTTCCTCCCAATACAAAGGCATAGCTATTCCATTGCAGGATGTTAAAACAATAAAAATTAAACACATACCAAAAAACCGGAAACAGAAGTAAGAATAAGTTTATTGTTTTGAGTATGTAAATATTTTTAATATTCCGTTTAAAGAAGTAGCC
>NZ_DJDT01000181.1 GCF_002432345.1 Pedobacter sp. UBA5917 | reverse complement strand
ACCTATTTTAGGACGAGTCAATATGTTTTTGCAACTAGCTTACGCCATGTAATTTTACCTTTAAGCCATCCATGTTGTTGTTTAACTGCAACTGGCAGGCTAAACGCGAATTAGGTAACAGATCAGGCAAAGTATCCAGCATGGCATACTCATCGTCTGTCATTTCGTTAAGTTTCTCTTCGCCTTCTAAAACATCAACACAGCAAGTGGCACATAAAGCCATTCCGCCACAGGTAGCAAGAATATCGTATTCCGATGCCTTTAAAAACTCCATTAGGCTTAAACCCATGTCGGTTGGCGCAACGTGTTCAGTAACCGAGCCATCCGGCTCCTGCATGTATATATTGATGTTGTTTTCCATTTTGTTATCTTACTTATATTTGAATTGAACAAATATAGCAGAAACCTTAAAATTCTGAAACTCCGTTTACAGTTGTATATTTCATTGTGTATTTCACACCAGGGTTCATGTACGAATAAGCACTGTGGCTCATTAGTGCAGCCTCGTGGAAACCACAAAGAATCAGCTTTAATTTATTGGTGTAGGTGTTGATATCGCCAATTGCATAAATGCCCGGGATGTTGGTCGAATAATCATCAACATTAACTTCGATTGCACTTTTGCTGATATTTAAGTTCCAATCTTCAATCGGTCCCAATTTTGGGCTTAAACCAAACAAAGGAATTAAGTGGTCGGCTTCAACTACTGTTTTTTCCATGGTACGGTTCTGAACAATTTCAACCTGCTCTAATTTATCCGTTCCGTGTACTGCCTGAAGATTACTGTTTAAAATCAGGTTGATTTTTCCGCTTTCGGCCAATGCCATTACTTTCGCAACCGAATCTGGTGCACCACGGAAACTTTCGCTCCTGTGAACCAAAGTCAGTTCAGAACAAACTTCTGCTAAATAAATGGTCCAGTCTAATGCCGAATCACCTCCACCAGCAATTACCATTTTCTGGTCGCGGTATTTTTCCGGATCAAGGATCATGTAATTTACACCTTTACCGTTTTCAAAATTTTCCAGATTTTCTACAGCAGGTTTACGTGGCTCAAAACAGCCTAAACCGCCGGCAATAACCACAACCTTGGCTTCGATAACAGTACCCATATTGGTGGTTAAAACGAAATCGGCTTCGCCACGCTTTTCTAAACCTTCAATGCGCTCGCCCAAAGTAAAGGTAGGATGGAAAGGTTTGGCCTGCTCCATTAAGTTATCGATAAGCTCCTGAGCCAATACAGAAGGGTAACCAGGAATATCGTATATCGGTTTCTTAGGGTAAATTTCAGACAGCTGACCACCAACCTGAGGAAGATAATCAATTAAATGACAACGCATTTTTAATAAACCGGCTTCAAAAATGGCAAATAAACCAACCGGACCAGCGCCTATTACGGCTATATCAGTAGTAATCATTAAAGAAAAATTTGACGCAAAGTTACAAAATAAAGTCTTACCAATTCTGCTATTTAGAAATATTCTAGATAATTTTGCAATCCTATTATATTCAGTATTTTATATGCTTTGAGCTAATGGAAAACAAAAGTTAAAGGTTTTTAGTGTTTTAAAGCAAATTATAATTGGTCTATAGGTTTAGTGGGAAATGGATGTATTGCAAAGACATCGTCATTTCGAGCGGAGTGCAGCGTAGTCGAGAAATCTATTGCAGATCTCTCCATTTCACTGCGTTTCAGTCCCCCATAAACCGTCTTGCTGAATTTATTTCAGTATCATTCAGCTATTAAGACCTTGAAATGAATTCAGGGTGACGCTTGGATACTACCAACTCATTCCCAAATTCTGAAATACAAAACTCCATACATCTGCAGCCTCCTCAATTAATTTGGTGGTAGGTTTACCTGCGCCATGGCCAGCTTTGGTTTCAATTCTGATCAGCATCGGATTTTCGCCCTTATATTTTTCCTGTAAGGTTGCTGCAAATTTAAACGAATGCGCGGGTACTACGCGGTCATCATGATCGGCTGTTGTAATTAGTGTTGCAGGATAATTAACACCACTTTTTACATTATGGAGAGGTGAATATTTGATCAGGTAATCGAAATCTTCTTTTTTGTCGCTTGTTCCGTACTCAACAGCCCAGCCCCAGCCAACCGTAAACTTATGATAGCGCAACATATCGAGCACGCCAACAGCAGGTAAAGCCACTTTAAAAAGATCAGGCCGCTGTGTCATACAGGCGCCAACTAAAAGTCCGCCGTTTGAGCCGCCCGAAATGGCAATTTTTGATGGGTTGGTATACTTTTCTTTAACCAGGTACTCGGCTGCGGCAATAAAATCGTCGAATACATTTTGTTTTTTGGATAACATACCACCCTTATGCCAGGCCTCGCCGTATTCACTTCCTCCGCGTAAACTTGGCTGAACATAGATACCACCATGCTCTAAAAACAGCATGCGCGATAAACTAAATCCAGGTGTTAAACTGATCTGGAAACCACCATAAGCATAAAGATAAACCGGGTTGTTGCCATCTAGTTTGATCCCTTTTTTATGCACGATGAACATGGGTACTTTTGTGCCATCTTTCGACGGATAGAATACCTGTTTGGTTTCATAATCATCGGTACTTAGTTTTAGGGCTGATTTTTTGTATAAAACCGATTCGGCTTTAGCTACATCATAGCGGTAAATACTGCTTGGGGTAGTGAAGTTAGAAAAAGAGTAAAAGAATTCTTTATCTTCTTTATAGCCGCCAAAACCATCAACGGTACCAATAGCAGGAAGTTTTACCTCGCCGATTTTATTTCCTGTTAAATCAAACTGGATAATGTTGGTACTGGCATCCTTTAAATAGGTTGCCCACAGAAACCCGCCACCGGTTCCGACGCCTTCTAGCGCCAGTTTTGATTCTGGGATAATTTTCTGCCAGTTTTTGGGGTCAGGATTTTGGGGATCAACCAAAACTACCTGTTTGTTTTCTGCATCTAAATCGGTGTTCACCAATAATTTGTCGCCCACATTATCAACAACGCTATGATTATGTTCGTAGCCTTTAATTAGCGGAGCTATTTTGCTTTCGGGTATTTTTAAATCCTGATAGTATAAAGCATTGCCCGAGGTACCCGCGCTCGCATACACGATTAAGAAACGCTCATCTTCGGTAACGCCAGCACCGAAATAGAGGTTGGGATTGGTTTTATCTTCAAAAATTAACTGGTCGTTTTTCTGTGGTTCGCCCAGTTTATGGTAATATACTTTTTGGTATTTGTTGGCCGCCGAAAGATCGGTTCCTTTTGCGGGTTCATCAAATTTGCTATAATAAAAGCCATTGCCTTTCCAGGCTGCGCCAGAGAATTTGGTCCATTTCAGCTCATCGCCCAATTTTGTTTTGCTGGCAATTTCTATTACGTAAATATTGCTCCAGTCTGATCCGGCCTGAGCCACGGAATAAGCCAGGTATTTTTTATCGTGCGAAAAACCGAGTATCGAAACAGCCGCTGTTCCATCTGCCGTAAGTGTATTAGGATCGAGAAAAACCTCTTCCTTGCCATCAAGTCCTTTTTTGCTAAACCAGATACTTTGGTTTTGTAATCCATCGTTTTTGGTGAAGAAATAATAGTCGCCAACCTTAAACGGAGCAGTTTCTTTAGGGTAATTCCAGATTTCGGTTAAGCGCTTCTTAATGTCGACACGGTAGGGGATCTGCTCCAAATAGTTTTGCGTTACTTTATTTTCGGCATCAACCCAGGCTTTGGTTCCGGCCGAAGTATCGTTCTCCAGCCAGCGGTATGGATCGGCAATGGTAGTGCCGAAATAATTGTCTTTGGTGCTGTCTTTTTTCGTTTCAGGGTATTTCATCAATGTTATTTTTTCTGCAGGTTTTTTGCCCTGGTTACAGGCCAAAAGGCTTAATGCAAATAAGCTTAATAGAATTTGTTTTTTCATCCTTGGTGAGATTTATTTACTAATATATGTCTTTTACCTTCAGTATGATTACACTGATTGGTTGATTACGCAGATTATACTTCTTTAGTCTTCAAGTTTTGGTCTTTAGTCTTTCCGCTTTTTTCTCTTCGAGTTTGATTGCACCGATTTAGGGATTACACAGATTATAATTCTTTGAGCTTTTCACTTTAGTCTCTAGTCTTTCAGCTTTGGTCTTTGGTCTTTCGGCTTTTTTCTCTTCGAGTTTGATTGCACCGATTTAGGGATTACACAGATTATAATTCTTTGGTCTTTCAGCTTTAGTCTTTTGGCTTTGGTCTTTAGTCTTTCAGCTTTTTTCTCTTACCTTTGAGCTTTAACATGGCCAAGAACATTTATTTTGCTTCCGATTTTCATTTGGGCACACCAAGTTATGCCGAAAGCCGTGCCCGCGAAGCGCGTATTGTGAGTTGGTTGGATTTTATTGAACCAGATTGCCGCGAACTTTTTTTAATGGGCGATGTTTTCGATTTCTGGTTCGAATATGCCACGGTGGTACCGAAAGGTTTTATCCGTTTGCAGGGAAAATTGGCTTCCATGGCCGATGCAGGCATAAAAATCTATTTTTTTAAGGGTAACCACGATATGTGGGTACGCGATTATTTTATCCGGGAAATCGGTATGGAAATTATCAGTGATGAGCTGATTATTGAACGGAGTGGAAAGAAGTTTTACCTGCACCATGGTGATGGTTTGGGGCCGGGCGATAATAAATACAAGTTTTTAAGAAAGATTTTCAGGAGTAAGCTCTGCCAATGGTTATTTGCACGCTTACACCCGAATTTGGGTATTGGTATTGCCAATGGCTGGAGTAGGGGGAGCAGGGCGGCACAAACGGAGAAAGAAGTGTTTTTAGGTGAGGATAAAGAATGGCTGGCCATTTATGCCAAAGAGCAATTGCAGAAAACACATTTCGATTATTTCATTTTCGGGCATAGGCATCTTCCACTCGATATTGATTTGGGCAATGGAAGCAGGTATGTAAACATAGGCGAATGGCTTAATTATAGCTCATACGGTGTTTTTGATGGCGAAGATTTAAAATTAGAATATTATAATCCATAACTAGTTGTCATCCTGAGCTTGTCGAAGGATCTTCCTTAACAATCCCATTTATACTCGGGTTTCTGCTGCTATTTGGGTTTGTATGGTGCCTAGGTTTACAGTCCTTTCATTATAAACCTGATAGAACGGAAAGCCCGGAGCGAAGTATGAGTGAGGACTTGTAGAGATAGCAGGACTGCAGGCTGCCATTGAAATAGTACCTTTCATTTTCAAACAAAGAAATTGCGATTCTGAATTATACCTGAACAGTTAACCAATTCTAACAGTTAACCAATTAACCCTTTAAGCCAGCCAACAAATTCAGCTTTTTTCCTTATTTTTGCATTTTCCCTGATTTTTGGACCTATGTGAATCTTGGGGGAATTTCAACAAGAATAAATATGTTAGATAAATTAGAAGCTATAAAGCTGCGTTGGGAAGATGTGGAAGAATCGTTGAGCAATCCGGATGTAATCCAGGATATGAAACGTTTTGCGGCTTTAAATAAAGAATATAAAGACTTGGGCAAAATTGTAGATGAGTATAAAATCTACAAAAATGTGATGAGCAACATCGACGCGAACAAAGAGATTTTAGCTACCGAGAAGGATGCCGAAATGCGTGAGATGGCAAAAGAAGAACTCGATCTTTTGTTGAAACAGCAGGAAGAAATGGAAAGCAATATCCGTTTAATGCTGATCCCTAAAGATCCTGAGGATGCCAAAAATGCGGTATTTGAGATCCGTGGCGGTACGGGCGGTGATGAAGCGGCTTTGTTTGCAGGCGATTTATACCGTATGTATACCCGTTATTTCGAAACTAAAGGTTGGAATGTAGAAACCGTTGATGTAACCGAAGGTACAGCCGGTGGTTACAAAGAGGTAATTTTAAAGGTAAATGGTGAGGATGTTTACGGGCAGTTAAAGTACGAAAGCGGTGTGCACCGTGTGCAACGTGTGCCTGATACCGAAACCCAGGGCCGCGTGCATACTTCGGCTGCATCTGTAGCGGTATTACCGGAAGCGGAAGAAATTGACTTATACATTAACCCTGCGGATATCGAACTGCAGACCTCACGCTCAGGCGGTGCAGGTGGACAGAACGTAAACAAGGTAGAAACCAAGGTGCAGTTAACCCACAAACCATCAGGTATTGTAGTGGTGTGCCAAAGGGAACGTTCGCAGTTGGGTAACCGTATTATCGCAATGGAAATGTTGCGTAGTAAGCTGTACGACATCGAATTGCAAAAAAAGAACGGCGATATTGCTGCTAAACGTAAAACAATGGTATCAACCGGCGATCGCTCGGCAAAGATCAGAACTTACAATTACCCTCAGGGCCGTGTTACCGAACACCGCATCGGATTAACGATGTATAACCTGCCAACCATTATGGATGGCGATATCCAGGAGATTATTGATGCACTTCAATTCGCAGAAAATGCAGAGAAAATGCAGGAAGGTGCTGTTGGTTAGGGTGTTAAATATATTTTAAAAAAAAGTTTGCGAATTAAGATATAGTCTCTATATTTGCAACCTCGAAAGAGACAAGAGGTTCTAACTTTAAAGAAGAACAAAAGGAGTGGTAGTTCAGCTGGTTAGAATGCCTGCCTGTCACGCAGGAGGTCGCGGGTTCGAGTCCCGTCCATTCCGCAACAAAAGCCTTAGCTTGAAAAAGTTAAGGCTTTTTTGTTTTCTGCCCATTTCGTAAAATTTTGCTGGATTTGAAATATTTCAATCGTTAGAAAAGGTCGTAAACGAATATTATGAACTTTCCTCTAAGAAAAAGTTCGCAACGGATATAAAATGGAATTAAATTTAAAAATATAACCAAATAAATATCTATTAATTTAATTCCAGCTCTCATGTTTCAGATATATCCTATTCCTAATACTTAAAGGTTTACTGTTTGCCATCAAAAAGCGTTACTGAAATTGTTTTAATTTCTTATAAACGTGTCGTTTTGATTCTGATATAAGCTTTACTGACAAAGATGGAAATACGTGTGTGGTAAAGCTAGATGATAAATCAATGGAAGGTTTAATAAAGGCGTTTGCAGCTAACTGTAATGGAGTGACATTTGGTGATGGGAAATTTGTAATAGATGGACAAGCTGCAGGTCAAATTTTAGCGAATGAATATAGTCCTTTTACTAATGAAAGCGGGTCTATATTGAGTGATAGCGGGAATTCGCCGACAAATAATATTCCGGCGCATGACGTGATAACTGTAGGCGGTAGCCAAATCAAAAATTGGGAACCTTTTCACTCCGCGACTTCACAAGGCGGAGGTTTATATAAACATAAGAATGATAAAAGTTCGACAAGATCAGGACAAACCAGAGAACAAGTTAGTAATTATGGAAATAAAGAAAAGGGTAGTGAAGAGTATAAAGAGCTTATGGGGCTTGCACGCCGTTATTATATAAAAAATGGAAACTAGATATTTGATTAGCCGATTTATGATCAGCCTTATTGTTGTTTTAGGTTTATCCTGTTCAATTTACAAGGCACCTACCTTACCTGAGTTAGAGTATCTCACATTAGTCTCTGACAGGTTGGGCAAAGGGAAAACCCATATAGAGTTAAAGAGCGCAAATACGATTTCCTTAAATTCCTGGGAATTATTTCTTCCTCAGGATGACCGGGAATTAATAGGACGTCTAAATTATAAGAGAAATGATAAGATATCAATTATAAAAGAGTATTTCTCTTTTCAGGGGTTTAAGCAATTAAGTGATAAATACTATGAATCCCGTATCGGCACTACAAAAAATAGAGTGAAGATGGTTGATGAAAAAATTCCATTTACAGTTGAAGCGTTATATGCAATAAGCATTATGTTACTAGATTGCAACGTTAGTATCAACCCAGTGTTAATTAATACCAAGACTGGCCAGCCTAGCAACGGAAATCAAAAAGAAATGCGAGCAATTTTTAACATTTATAAAAAGTGGTTTAATAAAATGGAGAAAAATGGATTCACGCAGCTTACATAGCCTCTAGCTGGCTCTGATTTTAAGTGGCTAGGGCGTGACGAGGTCAAAATTATAGTGCGGCCTTCTCTATAGTAAGTAAGCTATAGTTTGTCATTGATCAGATTACGGCGCAAGGTTTTATGATCCGGTGATTGGAAGGTGGGCTGTTATTGATCCATTAAGTGTGGTTGTAAAGAGATTCCCTTGTTAAAATAGAATAATATTGAAGAGAGTAGCTATTAGTATTGGAACTGTCTTGTTTGTCTTGGCAGGCTGTAATCAGGTTAAAGATAAACTTAACCAAAATACAAAGATGAATCGCAATGATTCGTTAAATACAATCAACATTTCTGATAGTACTAAAACTTTGAAGACGGAGAAGAATTCTGTGGTTAGTGGAGGTGTGGACTTGAAGTCAAAAATTGATTCGGTAGTTTTTGTACAAAATGTAATAAAATATAAAGATAGCATTGATAAAAGACTTAATACATTTGTTAAAACTGAGTTTGAGTCATTAGGTGGTTCAGCCGAAGGGGGAGAGATTTTAACTTATCATAATAAAAACGATACCCTAAAAATTAAAGCCGTTTTTTATGGGGAAACAGGGCAAAACCAGTTTGACTTTTATTTAAAGAATAAAAAAATCATTGCGGTTAATGAGACCATAAAGGGCTATAAATCGTCAATTGGAAGCGAAAATGTTGAAATTGTTATTGATAAAATAAAGTCGCGTCTATATATATTAAACGGTAATACGATTTTAATGGCTGATCGAAAAGACAGAAAAACAGATTTTAATTTTGAGCAGAAGACAATTGACATCATTGATGTCTATAAACAGATTCTATTAGATATAAGAAAATAGCACGTCTAACTGGCGATATTAATACATTATTTAGCTATTTCCCCCTTCGCCCGTACTGGTCTTAGCGAGAAGCTAAGACCAGTATTTAAAACGTAGATACTAACTCAAAGTATTCCTGAATTGTGCTTGATCCTGATGGGATGTAAGTACAGGGTTTTGTAAGGGGATAGATGGTAAGATTAGTTGTGGCTAAGACCACAACTAATCCAGCCAATAACTTTATTAATAAAATTAGACGGGCAATAACTCCTAAAATTTTTTAGAATCAATAATAAGATGAACAGAAACTTAATTATAATATTAGTGTTGCTATTTACTTTTGGTTGCAATAATCAAGATAGAAAGTTTGAAAACGGTAAGCTGTTAGGTAATGATTATCAACTGTTTGAAAATACACCAATTTGGGCGCTTGCGAAAGCAGTAAGGAACAATGATACAGCTAAAATAAAAGAGCTTGTGTTTGTCAAAAGAATGAAAGTTGACTATCAAGAGACTAAATTCGGAAATACATTACTGATGTTATCTATCGTCAATAATCAATATGAAACTTCTAAAGTATTATTAAATCTAGGAGCCAATGTCAATTTAGAAAATACTTACAGGGGAGTATCGGCAATGATCGAAGCTGCAAATAACGACGAACCAAAATATCTAGAATTGCTTTTGGCTCATAAGGGTAATCCAAACGCTATTGAAAACGCACCTGTAAAAGTTGGCGATATGGCGAGGGAGACTGCCTTAAATAAGGCTATTTCTTTTGTCGGAACTAATGGTTTGGTCAAAGTAAAATTACTTGTAGAGGCTGGTGCAGATGTAAATTACTTTAACGAAGGAAATCCTGCTTATACTAATCTACCTCTAGGAGATGCATTGATCCAAGATAAAATGGACATAGTTTTATACCTTTTACAGCAAGGAGCAGATTATAAGAAAGTGATGTATCTGACTGTAAATAACCAAAAAACCTACATTCTTGAGGCATTAAGAAAATCAGTATTAGATCTTAATTCATTACAATATAAAATGAAACTTGATGTGATAGCATTTTTAAAAAGAAAAGGTCTGAATTATGAAAAAGAGCCTATCCCTGAATATATATTGAAAGATATAAAAATCAAATATCCGGGTAGTTGGAAAGGATATGTGAAGAGATATTAAAAATTATAAGTCCCTAACAGGTCTTACAAGATGCTAAGACCTAATCATTAAATTACAGAAACCAATTTTCAGATAAAGAACCTAATTTGATCGAAACATTAAGATGTAACCGGCAACGGTAAGGTATCGGGCTATATTATACATCAGGTTTCTGGCTTATCAGGCATTTTTGAGAGATAGAAAGTATGTAGCAAATTGTTAAAAATAATGTAATAGTCTTTAATCTTTGCGTGTAGTGCTCTATGAAAAAGTTCACCTTAATAATTCTATTACTGGTTAATTTTGCATTAATTCATTGCAAAAATACAACTCCGCAGAAAAGCGATCATAAAATTGTTTTTCGATGGAATCGTGGAGCCAAGGGTAAACACAAGCTAACTGCTTTTGTTATAAAATATGACAAAGTCTATTTTTGTAGCAACCCAAAGTCGTTGGATGAGTCTGAAGCGGGGCTTCTGGAAAATAGTAAATTAGTTGTAAATAATAAATTAAAAATCCTTTTAAGAAACATTAAGAATTTAAAATATAATTCGTCGCAAAATACTGGTTGCGATTGTAAGGGAATGACCAAGAATACAATCGTTATTAAATTTTTTGTTCCAAAAGAAGAGACAGTTTCTATTGAGGAGATGGTAAATTGTCGAGCTGGTTCACCTTGCAGAGATATAGAGCTGTTGAAAGATTTTTTTAATCTTTATGAAAGAGATTAGCTAATACTTGTTTTAGCGTTTCGCTAAAACCTGATTGCAACTTTAAAAATAGGCGCTTTTCTAATCTGCTGCGCAAATCTGACCCAAATCCTGTTCAATTATGTCCCGAACAGCCCCTAACAAAGTTTTTCCTGTTCATTAAATTTGATAAAAAACAATTCCTATGAAAACAAGAAAAATATGGGCAAATTTAGCTGTAAACGATTTAGATCGGGCAACCAAATTTTATACCGCAATAGGCTTTAAATCTAATGGAAGTTCAAATGAATTAACCAGTTTTAAAGTCGGTGATGACGATTTTGTTATTCACTTCTTTTTAAAAGAGGCACTCCAGCCAAATATTCATGGAAGTATATTGGATGCCAAAAATGGCAATGAGGTCGTGTTTACGTTATCGGCAGGTAACAGAGAGGATGTTGATTCGTGGGCTGAAGAAATTGAAAAAGCAGGGGGCGAAATGGTTTCCAGACCTGAAGAATTTGGTGATGGATACTATGGTTTTGTGTTCCGTGATCCTGAAGGGCATAAGTTTAATGTTTTTTACATGGAAGGTCTGTAAATAAAACAAAAAAGCAGTGTGATAGGGATATGCAATCTATGCATCTACGTCACACTGCTTTGATCTTATGGTTATCCATTTAATTCTTCCATCTCAGCCGGAGACAACTGGATATCTGTGGCCTTAATGTTTTCTTCAAGGTGTGCAATGCTGCTGGTACCGGGTATTAAGAGGATATTTTCTGCGTGATGTAGCAGCCAGGCCAATGCCAATTGGTGCATGGTTACCTGTTTCCGCTCTGCAATGCCTTTAAGCTTTTCTTCCAGCTGTGTCATTCCGCCCCCGATCGGGAACCATGGGATAAAAGCAATATTTTGTGCTTTACAATATTCTAATACAGATTCCCATTGACGATCGAACACGCTATAGCGGTTTTGGACCGAAACCACATTAAAATGCTGCTGGGCAAGTTTGATGTCGTCAACAGAAACCTCTGATAGTCCCAGATGTTTGATTTTTCCTTGCTCTTGTGCCTTCGCCAAAAAATCGAAGGTAATTTCTGCAGGTACTTTAGGGTCGATACGGTGAAGCTGATAAAGTGCAATCTGTTCCTGTTTGAGTCGTCGTAAACTGCCGTCGAGGGCATCTTGGAGGTGTTGCGGACTGGCATCGTTATTAATGTCGGCCCATGGACCAAAACGTACCAAACCGCCTTTGGTTCCAACTATAACATTGTTTTTATAAGGGTGTAAAGCTTCTGCAATAAGTTGCTCAGAAACAAATGGCCCATATTGATCGGCTGTATCGATAAAGTTTACGCCTAACGCTACCGCTCTTTGTAAAACCTCGATCGAATTTTGTGGGTTTTCTGGCATGCCCCAGATCTGAGGTCCTGTAATGCGCATAGCGCCGTAACCCATCCGGTTAATTTCCAGATCCCCGCCTAATAAAAAAGTCTTTTTAACGCTTGATGTTTCCATGATATATATATTATGGAAACAAAGTTATAGCGAAAGGTTTTTGAGGTGAAAGACATTTCAAAGCATTATTTATACTTTTCAAAGTTTTTTCTGAAATCGGATGGCGTAACGCCTGCGTGTTTTCTGAAAAAACGGTTAAAATAGCTTTGGTATTCAAACCCAAGTCCAAATGCAATATCGGCCACGCTGTAATCAGTATAGGTTAATAACGATTTTGCCTCTGCAAAAAGCCGTTCGCTGATGTGTGTTGTAGTCGATTTTCCCGTTGCCTTTTGAACGGCCATATTTAAATGATTCACATGTACCGCTATGCGGTCCGCGTAATCGAAAGGTTTTTTTAACGCAATAGGCTGTAAAGGCATATCAACCGGAAATTGCAGCTTAAGCAGGTGCATAAATTCAGCAGCAACACGCGATGTGCCGTTATCTGTTGAGGTTTCCAATCGCCGCATTTGTATGGCTTCGTGAAAGATGAGGCTAAGGTGACTTCTGAACAATTCATCTTTATCTGCATAATCCATATCCGATTCGGCGCGCATCCGTATAAAAAGTTCCTTCAAAAACTGTTCTGTAGAAGAGTCGGGAAAATAAACAGGAGATTGCTGAGCAGTAAATAAACGATCGGCAATACCCGATAGTTGTGTGTTTGTGCGGATAAATTCATCATTAAAAACGCAAAAATAACCTTCGGTGGATATCATTCTTTCAGGCACGCTCCAGGTGTACGGAATAATAGGGTTGGTAAAAACAAGCACTGGCCGATCGATCTCAATTGCAGGCAATGAACCATAACGAAGGCTGCATGGCGGACCTTCGGTTACCAGACTGATTTTGTAAAAATCTCTTCGGGTATATGATTCCAGTGTGCATTTGCCTTCATTTATACCGGCAATCTTAAACTGCCCAGCGGTTCTTTTTATTGTTCCTGATGTCATCTTAAAACTTATACAATTCAAATATAAGTAAAGCAATGATTGAAAAATAGTTTAGTTGTGCAGACTTATTCAAAATTGTAATCCTCAACAAAAAAAAGATGCTGTTTTTGCATTTTTTCTATCTGTATATTAAATTATTTTAAATGATGCTCAGTAAGTTACGTGTTTGCTGCATAAAATGTTGCCCAGGATGATGATAAACAAAATATTTGCCTATATTTGCAATCCCGAAAGGGAAAGAGGTTCTAACTTTAAAGAA
>NZ_DJDT01000351.1 GCF_002432345.1 Pedobacter sp. UBA5917 | reverse complement strand
TGTTTACAGAAATATAAACTGACACAGGATGAGGATAACAGCCGTATTGTTATCGAGAAACCTTTCGGTCACGATTTAGAATCGGCAAAAGAGCTTAATACTTTATTAAGCACCATTTTTACCGAAAAACAGATCTATCGTATCGATCACTATTTAGGTAAAGAAACCGTGCAGAATATGATGGCTTTCCGTTTTGCAAATGCCCTTTTCGAGCCATTGTGGAACAGATCGTACATCGATCACGTTCAGATTTCGGTAACCGAGCAGCTGGGCGTTGGCGATCGTGGCGGTTATTACGAAGGTTCGGGTGCTTTGAGAGATATGATCCAAAACCACTTATTGCAACTGCTTTGTTTAATCGGTATGGAAGCACCGATCAATTTCGATGCCGATGAGATCAGAAACCGTAAAGTAGAAGTTTTAAAGGCCATGCGTCCTTTCTCTGCCGATGATATCCGTTTCCACACCGTTCGCGGCCAATACAGTAAAGGTTGGGTTGAAGGTAAAGAAGTACCGGGTTACCGTCAGGAAAAAGGCGTTGATGCCCATTCAAATACCGAAACTTTTGCCGCTGTTAAATTCCACATCGATAACTGGAGATGGCAGGGCATTCCTTTCTATTTAAGAACAGGAAAACGTTTAAACCAAACTTCATCGTTAATCACTATTCAATTCAGAGACGTACCGCACCAGATTTTCTCTTCAGGTGTAACCGAAAACTGGCAACAGAACAGGTTGGTAATCAGCATCCAGCCCGAAATGAGTATCCGTATGCAGGTTCAGGCGAAAAGACCAGGTTTGGATATGGTATTAAACCCCGTTGATATGGTTTTCGATTATAAGGGAACTTACGAAGGTGATACCCCTGAGGCTTACGAAACGCTGTTATTGGATGCCATGATGGGCGACCAGACTTTGTTTATGCGTGGCGATCAGGTAGAAGCTGCATGGGAATTGGTAATGCCGATATTAAACACATGGGAAAGCAAAAAATCGATCAATTTCCCTAACTACCCTGCCGATAGCTGGGGACCGGAAGAAGCCGAAGCATTAATTGCAAGAGATGGTTTCCACTGGTTTAACTTGCCATTGAAGAATAAGGAATAATTACCCAGAAATCGTCACCCTGAATTAATTTCAGGGTCTTATTCGAGATAGATGCTGAAATGAATTCAGCATGACGACTTTATTATTGATAAGATGAATCTACTCATATATAAAACATTAGAAGAACTTAACCAGGATCTGGCAGATTATGTAATCAAAATTGCAGAAATGTCTATCGAGCAAAACGACCGTTTCAACTTCGTACTTACTGGCGGCAGTTCTCCTAAAGCACTTTACCATTACCTTGCCACAGAAGGCGAGCATCGCATTGATTGGGAGAAAGTATATTTCTTTTTTGGTGATGAACGCAACGTACCGGCCAATGACGATAATTACAATGGATTAATGGCAAAAAAAGCCATTTTAGATCCGCTTGGTATTAAAGAAGACCACATTTTTTATGTAGATACCACTTTAGCACCTGAAAAAGCAGCTATTGAATATAAAAAAGCCATTGATCAACATTTCAAAGGTGAAGACATTGTATTCGATCTGATCCTTTTGGGCATGGGGGATGATGCGCACACCGCTTCAATTTTCCCGCACACCACTTTAGTTAAGGATGAAGAAGTAAATATAGCTTCGGTTTACGTAGAGAAACTGGATACTTACCGCATCAGTTTTACTGCACCTTTGATCAACAAGGCAGAAAATGTAGCCTTTCTCGTTTTTGGCGAAAACAAAGCTGAAGCATTAAAACATGTGATTGGGGATACCGAAAAAAATGTTGACTTATACCCTTCTCAGTTAATCGATCCGATTGATGGTAAATTAACCTGGTTTACTGATGAAGCAGCAACAAAATTATTAGAAGATTAAAAAAAATCCTGAAACTGGTTAACGGATGATAGCATACATAAATGCGTCATCCTGAACTTGTTTCAGGATCCATATTATGAAGTTATTAATTTAACATTTTTATTGCAGGAAAGATCCTGAAATAAATTCAGGATGACGGTTCGCAAGTAATTAACGAATACGCTACTTGATGTGCCCCTCCATCAACAAACTCGTCATTTCGACTGAAGCGCAGCGTAATGGAGAAATCTATATTCTTATTTTCTTTTGATATTTTAAACCATCTCCAAACACATCTGGTAAAGCCCCGAAAAAGTCTGCCAATTTAGATTTCTTTGGGTCATTATTAATTTTCTTCAAAGCATCCTTAATTTCTTTTTCGTTAGTTTCCTTATTCACTACAATTACCATATTTATTGTATTTTATATTCAAGTTTAACAATTATTATTGTTACCTACAATCAATTAAGATTAAACAATGCTAAAAGATACTACTGACTTTTTAAACGGAAAAACGGAATATACCTTAGGGTTGTTCCGTTTTTTTATGGAACAATTGGCCGAAATAGGCGAAGTTAAGCTCCGTACTACCAAATCGATGATTGCCATCGAATCCAAAAGCACTTTCGCTTACATTACGCAACTGGGCAAAAATTTTGTACATGTAGTTATTCCTTTCGATCAGGCTTACGAAGATAATTTGTGCTTCACCAAAATTGCACAGGTACCCGGAACCAGTCAGTTTAACCACCATTTAAGGATTTATTTCGAGGAAGATATAAATGAGGAAGTGAAAAGTTTTTTGAGGCTGGCGATAAAACAAAATACGTCACCCTGAATTTATTTCAGGGTCTATAATGTGGCCACGATGGTTTTCCAAAAAAGATCCTGAAATAAATTCAGGATGACGGTTCGCTGGAAATTGCCCTTACTACATCAATCCGTCATTTCGACTGAAGCAACGCGTAACGGAGAAATCTATATCTATAACATAAGTCATCCTTCTCAAAAGATCCTGATCCCGAAGGTTCGGGACAGGATGACGATTCGCGGGGGATTACTATTCTTGAATGTGCTGTCGGATGTTACCATCCAACAGTTAAAGGATTAATATCAGCGTCAGATGGTAACATCCGACGCCACGAATTACTTAATCCAACTTCTCCTCTATCAATAACTTGATAATACCATCGGCCATTCCTACTTTAGGTACATAAATCTGTTTGATTCCTGTCCATTTCATTAAAGTAAGGTAAATTTCGCAGGCCGGGATAATTACATCCGCACGATCAGGATTTAAACCTAAAGTATTGATACGTTCTTTTAATGAGTAACTGGTAAGCTTATTGTACATCGAATTTAATTTCTGCAACGATAATGGTGCATTTTCCTTCTCGTCCGACATGCGGAAAAGTTTATTGATGTTACCACCTGTACCAATACCGGCAAGGTGTTTATACGCTTTCGTATGCTCTTTTACCCAATCTTTCATTTCTTCCCAGGTTTCTTCCTTGTCCTGGTTATCCAACATCCTGATGGTCCCGATATTAAACGATCTTGATGCCTCGGGAGCACCTTTCACAAAAACAGAAAGTTCAGTACTACCTCCGCCCACATCAATATACAGGTAAGTTTTATTTTCGTCGAGTTCCTCTTCTATGTGGTTGGCATAAATAATATTTGCTTCCCTTTGTCCTTCGATAATCTCTAAAGTAAGATCGGTTTGTTCTTTAATCAGTTTTACAATATCCTGTCCGTTATGGGCTTCGCGCATCGCCGAAGTTGCACAGGCCAGGTATTCTGATACATGGTAAACATCCATCAGGTTTTTAAAGGCCGTCATCGTTTTAACAAGGTCGGCTGATTTTTTCTCCGAAATATGCTGATCTAAAAACGCATCATCACCCAAACGCAATGGTACACGGATTAACGTATTCTTTTTATATTTATATTTTCCGTCCTGTTTGCTGATATCAGCAATGAGTAACCTCACTGCATTCGAACCGATATCTATAGCTGCGTATCTTAACATTATGATTGATGCTTGGTTTTTAAATAGTTGTAGATGTCTACCTGCGCCCTTATCTTTTTACTTAATCTGTTTTTATGGTATTTATTGTTGTTCAAGGCATTAATTTGCCTCGATTTGGTATTATCCTGCAATTGCAGATCGATAATATCCTGTATCTCCTGTTTCACATCCTGATCCAAAACCGGGAACCCCACCTCTACACGGTGTTCAAAATTCCGGCTCATTAAATCTGCCGAAGAAAGGTACATGTCGTTTTTACCATTGTTGCCAAAAATGTAAACACGGGCGTGTTCCAAAAATTTATCGATAATGCTGATGGCTGTAATGTTTTCGCTAAAGCCTTTTACACCCGGCACCAAACAGCAGATACCACGGATGATCAACTGGATTTTAACCCCTGCATTGCTCGCCTCGTAAAGTTTGGAAATTATGCCTTCATCGGCCAAACTGTTTACTTTTAGCATGATATAGGCCAATTTACCCTGTTTTGCATTCCTGATTTCGCGGTTGATAAAATTAACCAGTTTCGAGCGGCTTTCTAGAGGAGAAACAATTAAATGTTTAAATCCTTTTGTTACCGTACGTTTGCTCAGGGCATCGAAAAGTTTAACCAGATCGTTGGTGATCTCCTTTTTGGCGGTAAAAATACTGTGGTCGCAATACAAACCAGCGGTTTTTTCGTTAAAGTTACCGGTTGCCAGGTTGGCGTAGTAAACAGGTTTTTCTTTTTCGATCCGTTTAACCAGACAGATTTTAGAGTGGACCTTATAATCCGTTAAACCATAATTTACCTTCACCCCTTCTTCCATCAAACGGGTGGTCCAGAAAATATTGGCCTGTTCATCAAAACGGGCTTTAAGCTCCAATAAAACAGAAACCGCTTTACCATTTTTGGCTGCGTTAATCAGGGCGTTGATTACTTTAGAATTTTCGGCCAAACGGTATAAAGTAATCTGTATTTCGGTAACTTTTGGATCTATCGCGGCTTCACGCAGAAATAAAATAATATAATCGTACGATTGATAAGGCAGATTAACCAGGTAATCGCGTTGTGCAACCTTCGTAAACATGCTCTGCGTACGGTGCAGGTCGTGAACTTTAAGCGGCACATTCGGCGCATATTCCAGTTCCTTTTTCCCAACATTCGGGAAGGCAATAAAATCACCGAATTTATGGTAGCGGTTACCTGGGATCAGGCTTTCTGCTTCGAGTTTCAGTTTATTTACCAGAACGGTAAGCATATTCAAAGGCATGGCCGAATCGTAAAGCAAACGCATCGGTTTTCCCTTTTTACGTTTCTCCAAACTGCTTTTTAAATCGTCGATAAATTTATCGTTGATGTTTTTGTCGATATCCAGTTCCGCATCACGCGTAAGCTGGATCGAATAAGCCTCTAAACTATCGTAGGTAAAAACATAGAAAATATCATCCAAACAATACCTGATGATATCTTCGGCAAGGATGATAAATTTAAGATCATTCGTTTCCGGAAGCACCAAAAACCGTGGTAAATTAGGTGGAATCTCAATAATCGCGTACTTTTCCCTTACTTTGGTATCCTTTTTCGATAATTTAACGAAGAAATACAGATACCTGTCTTTCAGCTCCGGAAAAGGTTTATCCATATCCAGCATAATCGGAACCAGGTTGGATAAAATCTTATCCCTGAAATGGTTTTTCACAAACTCTCCCCTGCTCACATTCAGTTGGGTATCGTTTAAAATAAAAATCCTGTTCTGGGCAAGTTCGTTGATTAAAGTGGCCTGAAAAAGCTGGTCGAATTTTCTTTCCTGCTTTACCACAATATTTTTAATCTCGTTAAGGATTTTCTTTGGGTTAAATCCTAAAAGTGCTTTTGCTTTATCATTCAGATTGGTAAGCCTGCTCATGGTGGCTACCCTAACGCGGTAAAACTCCTCTAAATTTGAAGAAAATATGGATAGAAATTTAATACGTTCAATCAGCGGCACAGTTTCGTCTGCAGCTTCCTGCAATACGCGATCGTTAAAGTAAAGCCAGCTAATTTCACGGTTAAAAAAGGGGATCTTCTTATTGCTCATCTAAAAAAATAAAAAATCCCTGCCAAAAACAGGGATGCTCAAATCTGCATATTAATTTGTTAAATCGATGTTAATTCATTTACGTATTAACGTTAACAAATTTATTTTTTGGTGGGTGTTTTAACCGCTTTCTTAACCGCAGGTGTTGCTTTTGCCACTGTTTTTTTAACAACAGGCTCCGTCTTTTTTTCTTCAGTTGCCGGGGCTACCGTCTTTTTAACTGTTGTTGCCGTTTTTACCGGGGCTTTAGCTGTCGGAGCTACTGCCTTTTTAACAACTGTAGCCGTTTCTGCTACCGCTTTTTTTGCCACAGCAGCCGGTTTAGCTAAAACTTTTTCTGCTTTTTCTTCAGTTTCTATAGCGGCAACCTTAACACTCTGTACCACAGGCTTGGCTTTGGCAACGGCTTTTTTAACCACTTTTTTGGCCGTTTTTTCTGATTTGCTTACGGCTTTTTCGACCGGTTTTTTCGCTGTTTTTGCTTTTTCTTTTGATGCATGGAGCAATTCATCTATCTTTTGTCCTACATCAGCTTTTACGATGGTAAACTTCTTGGTCAGTTTTTTAGCCACCCGTTTACTCGCCTTTCCAACCTCTGTACTGATTTCCGATACATCATGCCCTAAACTTTTGATTACATCCAAAAATTTGTCGGTGATAGATTGCTCCAATTGTTTTTTGGCTTCTTTCTTGGTGATCTTTTTTTGAGACTTTGGTTTAGTGGTTTTCATATTATTTTTCGTTTTTTTGTGAGGTAAGATTAATTTCTACTAAATCTACTTATTTTTTTACTTTAAAGCTAAAACCATGCCTTCTTTTGATATAGTAAGTAAAGTTGACGCGCAAACTTTGGACAATGCGGTTAACAATGCAAAAAAAGAAATCCTTAACCGTTACGATTTTAATGGCTCAAAAAGCACGATCGATCTGGATAAAAAAGCAAATGTAATTACCATTGTAACCGAAGATGATATGCGCTTAAAAGCCATTGAAGATTCGATCATTTCGAGAATGATGAAACAGAACCTTGATCCTAAAAGTCTGGATTTTGGTGATGAACAACAGGCTTCGGGTAATATGATCCGGAAAGAAATCAGCATTAAAGAAGGATTGGATAAAGAAGCAGCTAAAAAAGTGGTTGCGAAAATCAAAGCCAGCGGTTTAAAGGTGCAGCCTTCTATCATGGACGATCAGGTACGTGTAACGGCAAAAAAAATCGACGATTTACAGGCGGTAATCAGCTTGTGCAGAGGCGAAGATTTCGGACAGCCATTGCAGTATATTAACATGCGTAACTAAGAGGGTTAACTGTTTAAACTGGTTAATCGGTTAACTGTTTAGTATATTCAAACAGTTAACCAATTCAAACAAATTAGCCAACCTTTGCAGTTAACCGATTTATACGCTTAACCGATTAACCTAAAAAAACATGGAAATCAGCGAAAACGGATTTATATTTTCAGACAACAAGGAGCTTTTGGATATTGAAGCCATCCATCATTATTTAAGTACGGAATCATACTGGGCAAAAAACATCCCATTCGATACCGTAAAACGGTCTATCGAAAATTCACTTTGCTTTGGTATTTATAAAGATCAGGAACAGGTTGGTTTTGCACGTTGGGTAACAGACAAAGCAACTTTTGCCTGGCTCTGCGATGTTTATGTAAAAGAAAGTTACCGTGGTTTGAGTTTATCGAAGAAACTGATGTCGTTTATGATTTTCCACCCCGATTTGCAGGGTTTGCGCCGTTACCAACTGGCCACCCTGGATGCCCATGGCCTTTATGAACAGTTTGGCTTTTCGGTAATTGAGCATCCGGAAAGACAGATGGGCATCGCAATTCCGGATATTTACACCAGAGCTGCTGAATAAGCAAAAAACCTTTCTTAAGTTCTCTTGTTTTTAATATACATCAAAACATAGAGAAAAACATGAAAAAGATATTTTTATTACCTACAGCTTTTGCACTGGTACTATCATTCGGATCCTGCCAAACTGCAGATAAAAAATCGTCGATGACGAAAGATAGTGTTGCCGGCGATACCCCGATGGTAAATGGTAATCATGTTTCCGGTATAGAAAGTACCGAATCGGGCCTTGACGAAGCTGGTGCCACATTTTTAAGAAAAGCTGCGATTGGTGGCATTATGGAGGTTGAAGCAGCCAAAATTGCGGCTAAGAATGCAAAAAGCACCGAGGTGAAAGATTTTGCAGCCAAAATGCTTAGCGATCATACCAAAGCCAACACCGAATTAAAAGCCCTCGCAAAAGACAAAAAAATAATTACTGCTGATGCACTGCCAGCTGAAGATCAGATCCACCTGGATGAAATGAAAAAGATGAGCGGTGCGGCTTTTGACAAGCATTATATGGATATGATGGTTAACGATCATGATAAAACAGTAGCGTTGTTTAAAACAGGTTTAGAAAACCGCGATCAAAGTGTAAAAGCATGGGCAAGCAATACGCTGAAAGTAATCGAATCGCATGATGAAATGGCGAAAAAGATTGTAGCAGGTTTGAAATAAATTAAAATCTCTTTTTATTAAGTTCAAAATCCTGAAATAATTATTTCGGGATTTTTTATTTTATCAGTTACTTTAATAAACACCGTCACCCTGAATTTATTTCAGGGTCTATTATACACAGAAGACCCTGTAATAAATCCGATAGCTATCGGATCAGGGCGCCACCACCACTAATTAAAACATGCTAAAACCACTATTTTTTTTTACATTTTCTTTCAATAAAAAAATTAAAATTAACTTTCCGCGTTTAATACAAAAATAAATAAATGAATAAGAGTAGAATTTTCAGAACGCTTTTCAGTTTGGCGCTCGTAAGTGCAGTACCAACAATAGTTAATGCGCAAAAAGCCAATTGGCAAAATCTTGATCTTAAAAGTGATACTACGTTCGGAATCAGTACCGAAAAAGCATATAAAGAACTTTTAAAAGGCAAAAAATCGGTTAAAGTAATCGTAGCTGTTAACGACGGCGGTGTAGAAGCCAACCACGAAGACCTGAAACGCATTATGTGGGTAAATACCAAAGAGATTGCGGGCAATGGCAAAGACGATGATAAAAATGGTTACATCGACGATATCAACGGCTGGAACTTTATCGGAGGGCCTAAAGAATCTGTAAATTTCGAAACACTGGAATTAACGCGTTTAGTGCGTCGTGATCAGGACCGTTTTGCCAATACCACAGATGCAAACGTTAGCGAAAAAGACAAAAAAGATTGGGAGGCTTTTAAAGCAGAGCGTGCAGATTTGGAAAAACAACTGGCTGAGGCTAAAGAAAATCTAGCTGGTATAACCGGATTTAAAGGTGCATTGGATGCTGTTGTAAAAAAAATCGGCAAAGAAAACCCGACCGTAGAAGATTTTAAGAACTTCAAACCATCTACACAGATCGAAGGCAGGATCCAGGCCGTTTTATCGCAGCAATTGGAAAAAGGCAGTTTTAAGGATTTTTATGAAGATCAGATTGTTGAAGGATTGGATTATTATACCCGTCAGGCCAATTACAACCTAAACCTTGATTACGATCCACGTTCGATAGTTGGCGATGATCCGAACAATGTAAAAGAGAAATTTTATGGCAATAACGATGTAAAAGGTCCGGATGCTATGCACGGTACACACGTAGCAGGCATTATTGCTGCAGATAGAACGAACAAACTGGGTATTTTAGGTGTAGCCGATAATGTTGCCATTATGGGCGTGCGTTGTACGCCGAATGGTGATGAAAGAGATAAAGACGTGGCAAATGGTATCCGTTATGCAGTTGATAATGGTGCTAAGGTAATCAACATGAGTTTTGGTAAAGCGTATAGCTGGAACAAAGAAATCGTTAATGAAGCGATGAAATATGCGGCTTCTAAAGATGTATTGATCGTACAGGCTGCCGGTAACGAGAACAAAAACATCGACGTAGAAAACAATTTCCCTAACCATAAAGACTTAGATGCAAAAACCATCGCATCGTGGATTACAGTTGGTGCTTCGGGTCCGAAAGACGACGAAACACTTAAAGCAAGTTTTTCTAACTTCGGTAAAACTCAGGTAGATGTTTTTGCTCCGGGTGTACAGATCTATTCAACCGTACCGGATTCTAAATACAAAAACTTAGATGGTACCAGTATGGCTTCTCCGGTTGTGGCCGGTTTGGCCGGATTGATCCGTTCTTATTATCCGAAATTAACTGCTGCACAGGTAAAAGAGATTATTGTTAAATCGGTTACCAAAGTTAACCATAACGTAGAGTATGCTAAAAGCGAAGAACCTGGCGCAGAAAAAGTTTCTGTGCCTTTCTCTGATCTTTGTATCAGCGGTGGAATTGTAAATGCTTATAATGCATTAAAATTAGCTGCTACTTATAAATAAAACTACTCGTCATTTCGAGCGTAGCACAACACAGTTGATGCGATAACTCTTTTATTGAATTGTCATCCTGAGCGTAGTCGAAGGATCTTTTAAAGGACACTGCATTCTAGGTAGATCTCTCCACTTCGGTCGAGATGATGATTTTATGTAAACTACTCCTTTGGAGCCTTTTTTATCGGGTGCACAGGCTGTTCTTCCTGCTCGCGCTGTTTTGCCGGATTGTTGGTTTTCGGAGCCTTATTCGGTACACTATCGTTTTCTTTTCTCACCGTTTTATGGTCAACAGGTTGCCTGCCTTTAGGTACTTCTTCCTGGTAATTGCTTCCTGGTTTATCGCTTGTAACTTTTGGACCGCTCATTTTTAAATGATTAAATGAATGAATTTTGAATGATTGAATGTTTCAAAGTTTTAAGGTTGAAATGTTGCGCATGCCCAACCTAATCCTTTATTTAATAACAATCCTTAATCTGTTAAGTTTGAAAAAATGCCTTTATCAATCAATCATTTTTTCATTCAAAACTCAACCCTTCTCTCATTCAATCCTTCATTCAATCAATCTCTCATTCAAGATTCAATCCTTAATTATAAAGCAAATATTTCTTACGCATCGTTTTATAGGCACTTAATCCAGGTTCCCAGCTCGCCCTGATTTCCGCTTCACTTTTACCGTCGATTACCTGTTGCCTGAAATCGGCTACACCAACCAGTCTTTCAATTGTGCCCATTTCTTTGCTCAATTTGGTATTAAAGAAATCTTCTTTCCTTGGTGAAGCTTTATATAGTTCAATCAACCAGCTGATGTTAACCTGTTTTGATTTAACCAGTTCTGCAGTATCATAATTTCTCAAATCAAGGCCATAACAAACCTGATCCTGGAACAATGGGGTTTCCGACATACCTTTTATGCTTTTTGGGGTAAAACTGAAGTCGAATTTCCCTTTCAGATAAGGTGCTCCAACAACGGTAAAAGGGAACATGGTACCACGCCCGTGGTTTAAATAAGTACCCTCAAACAAACAGGTTGATGGGTAAAGTAGAATAGCCTGTTGCGTATTAAGGTTCGGAGATGGTTTAACGGGTAAAGTATACTCCATATCGTGGTTGTAATTTGCATTTTTGATAATGGTGATTTTACATTTCACTTTATCTTTTAACCAGCCTTCGCCATTTAACATCTGTGCATATTCGCCAACGGTTAAACCATGGGCAATGGGAATAGGTTGTACACCGATGCCCGACTTAAATTTAGGGTCTAAAATCGGACCATCAATTAAATAACCGTTCGGATTTGGCCGATCTAAAATTAACAGTGGTTTATTGTTTACCGCACAGGCTTCCATTACATGCTGAAGCGTGTTAATGTAGGTGTAAAAACGTACGCCCACATCCTGGATATCGAAAACCATAACGTCGATATCGGCGAGGTCTTCGGTGGTAGGGGTACTGTGTTTACCGTAAAGCGAAATTGCTTTTATGCCTGTTTTGGTATCAACATCATCGTTAACGGTAACACCGGCACTTGCATTGCCCCTAAAACCATGTTCCGGACCAAATATTTTCTGGATTTTAATTCCGTGTTTTAACAGGCTATCAACCGAAGTTTGCGTACCGATAACCGATGTAGGGTTAACCACCATACCAACACGTTTCCCTTTTAGCAATGGAAGGTATTTTTCGGTCTGTTCGGCTCCTGTTTTAAGTGTTGATGGCAGTTTTGGTGTCCTGATCAACAGTTTCCTGTTTTCCAGATTTTTTCCTTTTCCAATTTCCTGTTCCAATGGTTTTGGCTGTCCGCAGGCTGATAATGCAATTAAACCTGTTAAAGCAAAGCAGAAATATTTTTTCATTTTCTTATTATTCTAATCTTCCGGTATGATAACAAAACAATTAAGCCGATATTTTGATTTATGCTATTGATATTTGCGTATTGTAAGCTGATCCCTGATGTTTAAAGTTGGTTATTTATTTCCGAAAATGCCATTTTTTAAAAGGAATTGAGCATTTTTGTTACTTAACAATTGATTAAATTGAATTTCGAATATTTCATAGCAGGGCGTATAGCCATTAAATCGGAACGTACCTTTTCTAAACTGATTGTCCGCATAGCCATAGCAGGCGTGATGTTGAGTTTGGCTGTTATGATCCTTTCCATTGCCATCATTAAAGGTTTTAAAACGGAAATTCAGGATAAAGTGAGGGGATACCTTGGCGATGTACAGATTACACGTTACGACCTGAACAATTCTTTTGAACATTCGCCTTTTGTATTGGATGCGCAAACGCAGAAAATGCTCAACAACAACCGCGATATCGAATTTTATTATCCTTTTGCAACAAAGCCGGCTATTCTTTCGGCCAATAGTGAGATAGAGGGTATCAATTTTAAAGGGGTAGATAAAAGTTATAAATGGGATTACATCAAACAGCACATCATTAGCGGTACCATTATTGATTTTTCTGATAGCACGGCTGCAATGCAGGAACTGTTGATCTCGAACTATACAGCAAAGCGGTTAAAACTAAAAACAGGTGATGATTTTATCATGTATTTTGTACAGAATCAACTCAGACCGCGGAAATTTAAAATAGTTGGTGTTTACGATATCGGGGTAGAGGATATTGATAAGGGTTTTGTGCTGGGCAACCTGAATATCATCAAACGTTTAAATAACTGGAAACCGGATGAAATTGGCGGTATAGAAATCAGGATTAAAGATTTTAATAAACTTAAACCAGTTGCCGATAATATTTACGAAAGTTTGCCGCGTAATCTCCGCTCTTATTCTATTGAAGAAAATTTTCCGAATATTTTTACCTGGTTGGGTCTGCTCGACGTAAATACAAACGTAATCCTGATTTTAATGCTGATTGTAGGCGTGATCAACATGGTTACGGCATTGTTGATTATGATTTTGGAGCGTACGAATATGATCGGGATGCTGAAATCGTTTGGGGCAAGCAACTGGAGTATCATGAAGATTTTTCTTTACAACTCCGCTTATCTGGTAGGGATTGGCTTGCTTTTAGGGAATATTTTAGGCTTGGGGCTTGGTTTTTTACAGCAATCGACACATATTTTTAAACTTAACCAGGCTTCGTACTTTTTGGCTTATGCGCCGATCGAATTCCATTTTATCGATGTTTTGGCGCTTAACGTAATTACGATTGTAGTATGTTTAACCGTTCTGATTATCCCTTCGCTATTGATCAGCAAGGTTTCTCCGTTAAAAGCCATCAGGTTTAAATAATGAAAAAAACTTGGGTCACCGGACAGATCAAACCCGGCGCCCAAGCAAACCTAAACCTAAGATTTTTCTTTATAAATTACGGTTATGCGTAATTTGATATTTTTAATGTTAATCAACCCTTTTTAAAATATACTCATAGGTCAATGTAGCGTACGATGTGGCCGGATCTATATGTGTTTGAGGATTGGCTTTTCTTGTCAGGGTTAAATCTACTCCACTGCTTTTAACGTTATACTCGCCGTTTAAAATCCTGTTCCAATCGAAATCGGCAGTCCAAATGCCTTCATCCACAAAATTGCCAATACCATTTTTAATAGCATAGGTTCCTTTGCCACCAGCTGGTTTTAAATTTCCACTGGCTGTAATATTGAATTTGCCGTCTTTTAACGTAATCGAAATAGGTGTGGTTTCGGGTACTGATTTAACACTATTGGTTACCACGAGTACGCCGGTGTAATTGCCTTCGGTAATTACATCAACTCTGCTTGATTTTTTACAACCAAAAGAAAGGCATAAGGTAAATAAGAGAATATAGATTGCAGCTTTCATACCCCTTAAACGGAGCTCAAATTGAAAACGCTACAGTTAAACAGAAATCCACTCTATTCCCTGCATACTATGTATAAAATCGGTACGGGGCTGGAGGTTGAGATACGGATATGTTACTTTTGAGAGATAAAGCCCTGTTGGATGTGCCGGATCTAATGTTTTGGGCGTTTCTAAACTAATCAGCAGGTTTTCAAAGGCATCAATACTTAGTTCGCCTTTGCCCACTTTTAAAATCTTACCCATTAATATCCTGATCATTTTACTTAAAAAACGGTTACTGGCTATGTGGAAACGGATGCGGTCGCCTTTACTGTTTACAAACAGATCGGCCTCCATTACATTACAGATGGTATGCTCGTACTTATTGGGTTGTGTACAAAATGCCCTGTAATCTTTATATTTTGGCAATAAACTTACCGCTTCCTTCATTTTATGCAGATCGAGCCCAGGTTCGAGGTAAAAAGAACTCTGGTTGCTTAAAAAAGGATCTTTGTAAGTATGGATAAAATAATCGTACCGGCGCTGTACAGCATCAAAACGGGCATGTGGCAGGCCTTCCATTTTAATGATATCGAAAACGGCGATATTTTGTGGTAAGGCTTTGTTTAAGCGGTAAAGCAGGTCGAAATCGAATTCGATCTCAATATCTGCGTGGAAAAAAAACTGACTGGCATGTACATGGGCATCCGTTCTGCCACATCCGATAATCGGCACCGGAAATTTAAAAATCTGGTTCAGCGCTTTTTCAATAACATCTTGTACACTGATGGCACCTGGTTGTTTCTGCCAGCCATTGTAATGCTGGCCCTGATAAGCGATGTGGAAGAAGTATCTCATTATTTTCGCTGCAATTTTACGCAAATTTTAGCAGCCGTAAGATTAAAAGCTATTTTTGCGCTGTAAATTTTGATTATGGATTTAATAAACTGTCCCTGTGGAAGCGGATTGGCTTTTCAGCATTGCTGCCAGCCCTATCATTTAAAAACGAAAACTGCACCTACTGCCGAAGCTTTAATGCGGTCGAGGTATTCGGCTTTTGTAGTGGCCGATGCAGATTATCTTTACGAAACCACACACAGCAGTAAAAGGAAAAACCACTCAAAAAATGCTTATTTAAACAGTGCAAAAAATACCAAATGGCTCAAACTCGAAATTGTTTTTTCGGTTTTTGATGTGGTGGAGTTTAAAGCTTATTACCTGAATAAAAAGTTCCAGACCGAGGTGCTGCACGAAAAATCTAATTTTAAGTTAGAAGATGGGCGGTGGTATTATGTTGATGGGGATTTTTATGAATAATTTTAAGTTTTATTGGCGTACACCGATAAAGTCGTCACCCTGAATTTATTTCAGGGTCAATCTTGCATGAAAGATGCTGAAATAAATTCAGCATGACGTCTCATGTTGGAATGACGTATGACGAGGGGAAGTTATCTCTTATCTACAATTTCTTCGCCTCATTCCAATATACATCCATTTCGGCAAGTGTCATATCGGCAAGGGCTTTACCATTCTCTTTGGCTTTGGTTTCGAGGTACTGGAAACGTTTGATAAATTTCTTGTTTGTTTTTTCAAGCGCGTTCTCAGGATTGATATTGATGAAACGTGCATAGTTGATCAGCGAGAAAAGCACATCACCAAATTCTGATTCTGCTTTTTCGATATCAATAGCCGTATTATCCGCTACGTTAAATTCGGTTTTAAATTCCTGCAGTTCTTCCTCAACCTTTTCCCACACCTGGTTTTTATCTTCCCAGTCGAAACCCACGCCACGTGCTTTTTCCTGTATGCGGGCTGCTTTAACCAAAGCAGGTAATGAAGATGGTACACCTGCCAATACCGATTTATTACCTTCTTTTAATTTAATCTGTTCCCAGTTGCGTTTTACATCTTCCTCGTTCTGTACTTCAACATCACCGTAAATATGTGGGTGGCGGTTTACCAGCTTATCGCAAACACCGTTTAAAACATCCGTAATGTTAAAATCGTTGGTTTCGGAAGCAATGCGGGCATAAAACACCAGATGCATCATTACATCGCCAAGTTCTTTCTTAATTTCATTTAAATCACCATCCAAAATGGCATCACTCAACTCGTAGGTTTCTTCTATGGTTAAATGGCGCAGGGTTTCCATGGTCTGTTTTTTATCCCATGGGCACTGGGTGCGAAGTGTATCTAAAACGGTAAGCAAGCGCGTAAAAGCATCGGCTGGATTATTTGCAGAGGCTGGAATCGGGTTGTTTGGCATGTGCTGTTATTGAGGTAAATTATCGGACGCTAAAATACCAAACCCAGGCGATTAAGAAAAGCTGAAAAGGTATTCTGAACCATAAATATTTTGGCCCTGGGCCGGGTTTGTAGAGGTCTTCGTAATTGATACGGTGTTTTGCCGCATAAATATTGGTCGGTAAAATGGCAATATAAAAGATAATCAACGCTATTCCGGTGTAATACCGGGTACTTTCTATGCTTAAGCCTATGGCGAATAAAATTTCGAGCACACCTGTGAAAAGTACAATCTCTACCTTTTGGGGGATAAACAACGGGATCATTGCCGCCATGCTGGTTTTAAATTTAAAGTGGCCGATGGCGGTAAAAAGCAACATCACACCCATGGCGATATTACCAGCAAAGATATTTCCTTTATCAAAAGTGGTGTGCCCGCCAAAAGCCAATAGCGCTACATACACAAAGAGCAATACAAGTAAAGGTTTCATTGTTATTTTATCAGGTTAAATGCAATTAATATTGTTGCTACGAACAATATCACTAATCCTGATAAAAATATGAAATCTGCTATTTTTTCGAGCCGTTGGCTCGAAGTTTTTGTCCTCCGCATGGCGATAAAAGATAAAATACAGCTGGTCATAAAAAACATTACGGCCGCCACAGCAAACTCATCAATGAGGGAGCCATCGGTAAGGGCAAGCTTTTTTAAGGAAGTAAGTACAATAAAGCAGATTCCCAATAAGTTTGCAGAAGTGCTTAAAATATGCGGCGATCTGTTCTCGGCCATTTTAATCTTTTTCCTCTAATTTAATTTTTTTAGTGATCCTGTAAACACGTTTCTTTTTATCGGGTTTATGTTCTTCACCCATTAAAATACCCCAGGGTTTAAGGTTATCTACCCGGTCGAATATAATTTTTAACATGGCGAGGTAGGGGATACATAAAAACATGCCCGAAATCCCCCAGATCATTTCGCCAACTACGATGCCGATAAATGCAAATAAAGCGTTGATTTTCACTTTGGAGCCTACCACCAACGGCATTAAAACGTTTCCATCCACAGCATGAACACCCACAAAAGCAATTAAAACCAAAAGTACTTTACCTGCACCGGCTGTTGCAAAAGTGATTAAACAACTCACTAATAAGGCAAAAAAGATCCCTAAATAGGGTACAACATTAAATATTCCGGCCACTAAACCCAATAATACAGAATACTTTACGCCTAAAAGGCTCAATACGGTGATCATCAGTACGGTAACAATCAGCATCTGTAAGAATAAACCAATGATGTATTTTTTTATGATATACTGGATCTGACTTACAATTTCACTTACTTTTTCTTTATGCTCTTCTCTAAAAACAGAGGTTAAGAAGGTAAATAAAACCCTGCGGTAATTTAAGATGAAGAAGGTAAATAACAGGGTAAAACCTAAAAATAATAGGGTAGAAGACAGGGTTGCCAGTGTTGTTGCTACTATTGCCGCACTGGTTGCCAATGCTTTTTCTGTACTATCATTTAAATAATCGAGCTGTTTTTGGGAATTTACACCAAAAGTATGTGAAATCCATTTTTGGAGTTCGTGGTACGAAACATTGGCTTTTTCCTTTAATAAAGGCCAATCTGCCCATAAATCGCTCAATTGATTGCCAAAAAAGTAAATAATACCGCCAATTACGGCAATCATCAGAATTACGGAAACCAGGGTAGATAATCCTCTTTTAAATTTTAACCTGTGTTCGAGAAAATTGCCAACAGGTAGCAACAAAATTGCCATTAGAAAAGAAAATAGCAGTGGTGCCAACAACGATTGACCTAAAATGGCAATGTAGGTTAAACTGATTAAACAGAAAAGTACCAGTGCAAGTTTGGGTAGAAATGATAGTTTGTCTTTCATAAATTTTAAATCCTGTTTAATACAAAATGCCCGAGTAATTGTTTCATTAATCGGGCATTTAAATATAAGGGATTATTTTTTTAATACCTGCTTGCCTGATCTAAAAGTGAAATATCTTCGGCCGATAATGTTAAGTTTGCTGCATCGGTGAATGATTTCAACTGACTTAAATCGGTAACACTGGCAATTGGGGCCGTAACAGAAGAATGATAAATCAACCAGGCCAAAGCTACTGAGGCAGGTTCTACATGGTGTTTACCTGAAACCTGATCGAGGGCATCTAAAATCCTGAAACCGCGTTCGTTCAGAAACTTTTTAACACCTCCGCCGCGTTGGCTTTTGTTCAGATCATCTTCGCTACGGTATTTCCCTGTTAAAAAACCGCTTGCCAGCGAATAATAAGTAATTACGCCTAAACCATTATCCAGGCAGATTTTTTCGTGTTCCTGTTCAAATACCTCTCTATCGTATAGGTTATAGCCGGGCTGGTAAACCTCGTAACGGGGCAGACTGTGCTCGGTAGAATAAAGCAGTGATTCTTTTAACCTGTCGGCAGAAAAATTCGAAGCCCCGATCCAGCGTACTTTTCCGGCCTTGATCAATGTTTCATAGGCACTAAGGGTTTCTTCAACAGGGGTGCTTTCGTCGTCAAAATGTGAAAAATAAAGATCGATATAGTCGGTTTGTAAACGTGATAGAGAATGTTCTACTTCGTTGATGATGTAATCTTTCTTTAACGATTTGCCCTGTCCCATATCCGAACCTACTTTCGTGGCAATAATTACATCGTGGCGTTTATTATGTTTTTTAAGCCAGCTGCCGATAATAGTTTCCGATTCTCCGCCATTATTTCCGGGCACCCAGCGCGAATACACATCGGCGGTATCAATAAAGTTGAATCCGCTGCCTATAAATTGATCTAATATTTTAAATGATTTCTGCTCGTCGATTGTCCAGCCAAAAACGTTTCCCCCAAATACAATGGGCGCAATATTTAAATCTGTTTTTCCTAAGGTTCTTTTTTCCATGGTACGATTGTTAATGCTATGTTAACAAATTTAGAAAGTACTGGTTTTGGTAGGCGGTCTGAATTGTGTCAAAATGATTTTTTTAACCGCAGAGGGCGCAGAGATGAAGGCGCAGAGGGCATGGGGTTGGGGGGGCTGTTCGCGTACAGGGTTTTTAACCACAAAGGCACGAAGACGAGCGGTTTTTGCAATTTTATCTTCGGTCATCGGACATCCGACTATGGCCTATTTAACCACCAAGGCACGAAAATACAAAGAGAGGTTTTTTACAATTTTATCTTCGGTCATCGGACATCCGACTATGGACTATTTAACCACCAAGGCACGAAGACACAAAGAGCGGTTTTTTGCAATTTTATCTTCGGACCTTCGGACGCCTGACCTCGGACTTTCCCATCATCCATTATACCTCTTCCATCTTACATACCAGCCTTCACTGCGCGTAACATCTCTCTTTTCCCCGGTGCACCTGGTAATTTTTCGATGGTAAATCCATTGGCTTTAACCGCTCTTTTCAGTTTTCCGGTAATGGCGTAGGTAACAAAAGTTCCGCCGGGTTTTAAGAAACTGCAGGCGTGTGCTATAATTTCGTCGCTCCACATTTCGGGCTGGTGCTGAACCGAGAAAGCGTCGTAATAAA
This sequence comes from Pedobacter sp. UBA5917, assembly GCF_002432345.1. Taxonomy (GTDB): domain Bacteria; phylum Bacteroidota; class Bacteroidia; order Sphingobacteriales; family Sphingobacteriaceae; genus Pedobacter. The sequence goes on along the minus strand of NZ_DJDT01000351.1, from coordinate 621 downwards.
TCACATCAAACTTTTGGTCGGTTTTGTATTCGGCCAGGGTTGTATGTGGAATTTCCAATGCGCAAAGCGAAGTTAGTTGTTTGGGTACTTTTAATGCATCGGGATAGTTGGAAATAAAATAAGGCCATATTTTGTTTGGAACATAGGCCGAATAGCCTGTTTGCTCAATTACTTCACTTGCAAGCGGAAAGGCCTCTATACTGGTATAATTGAGTTTAATATTGTTTGCTTCGCAGTATTCGAAACTTAAAATAAAGTTCAATCCCGTGCCAAAGCCCACTTCCAAAATGGAAATTTCTGATTGGTTAGCAGAAGCGAACTTTAAACCTGCATCAATAAATACGTGTTTGCTCTCCTGTAATGCGCCATGTTTACTGTGGTAGTGTTCGCCAATGGTTTCATTGTAAAGTGTATTGGAACCATCGGCAGTAGGCGTGATAATATTCATGGATTAGGATTTTATTGATTTTTTAGTGCTGCAAATATAGGAACAGGATTGGTATGATTTCTAGATTTCAGGATCTTGTTTGTCTTTCAGCTCTGGTCTTTTTTCTCTTTGAGGTTGATTGCACAGATTGATAGATTACACTGATTATGGTTCTTTCAGCTTTGGTCTTTAGT
>NZ_DJDT01000352.1 GCF_002432345.1 Pedobacter sp. UBA5917 | reverse complement strand
CGATTTTAGCTACCAGTTTAATAATTTCTGCGGCAGCCATGCTTCCAATTATCCCGGGTAAAACACCAATAACACCGTTTTCGGCACAGTTCGGTATTTCTCCCTTATTAGGGGGGATTGGAAAAAGATCGCGGTAGTTGGTGCTGGGTGTAAGATGATCGGGCACATTAAATATGGCCAACTGACCTTCAAAACCGGCAACTGCGGCAAAAATAAGCGGTTTATTGAGTAGGGCACAGGCATCGTTGATCAGATACCTCGATTCAAAATTATCGGTGCCGTCCAGTATGTAATCGTAGCGGGAAATAATATCGAGGATGTTGTTCTGCTGTAAACGGATAGGATGGCGGATAATCCCGATCTGGGTGTTCATTTCCTGCAAACGTTTTGCCGCAACTTCTACTTTCAATTTTCCGATATCGGCCGTGGTAAATAGTATCTGCCGGTGGAGGTTGGATAGCGAAATGGTATCATCATCAACAATCCCGATATGGCCGATTCCGGCAGCAGCGAGGTATTGCAGGGCAGGACAGCCCAAACCACCGGCACCGATTACCAATACTTTTGCCCTTAAAAGCTGTTGTTGTGCTTCCTCACCAAATCCTTTTAGGATTATCTGTCTGTTATATCGCTCTGCACTCATATGTTAACCGCCAGAAAAAGGGGGCATGATGGCTATGGTAGCCGGGTTTTTAATTTCTGTATTCTCCTGAACGATATTTTTGTTCAGGGCAAGTTTGTATTTCATGCTTTTTAAGGCAGGAAACTGATTTTCGATATATTGCTTAAAACTTTCAGTATCGGTAATGCCTGTGATATCAATTTTTTGATGTCTGATAAACTCAGCAATCTGGCCAAAACTGATGATTTCGATTTCCATGCTGCTAATTTACCTGTAAGATGCTGATTTTGCTCAATCCTTTTACAAATCTTCTTCCCGTAGCGAAATCAGTTGGCGTAATAATGGCGATATTGCCCTTTTCTGCTTTTGCCGGATCGGTATCGTAGCTTTTTAAAACCAATATCTGGTTTCCGGTTGAGGAATTGAAAATTTCGTTCCACGAATACACGACTTTATAATTATCCGTTGCGGTAAAAACGAGGTAGTATTCGCTCAATGTTTTTGGCGATGCGGCATCAATTTCCACTTTGGCCAAAATATCTTTTAAAAGCACGCCTTTAATATTTTTAATGCTGCTTTTACGCTGCATCAAGTGATTGAAAATTGTCATACTATCCAAATTAACGGATTTATAGCTGCTTAAATTGTCTAAAGTAACCGTTAATGGTGTTTTAACCTTTCCTTCGATGGTAAACTGTTTGCTTTCCTGGGCTTTTGCACCAAAAGCTAAAAATAAGAGGGCGATGATGGTATATTTCATATTATGCATGTGTAAATAATAACTTATAAGCAGCCAGCGCCAATACGCAGGCCAGTACATTTTTTAAAACGGTTTGCGGGAATTTTAAGGCGCCAAAATAAGCACCGCAAATGCCTCCAACAAAGGCAACGCCAACATAAGCAAGCATGTGGCTGTTAAAATCGAAGCCTTTAATCAGCTGTCCGCCTAAGCCAGCCACCGAATTTACGAATATAAAAGCGGCACTGATGGCTGCAGTTTGTTTCTGATCGGTCCATTTTAAAAGCAACAGCACAGGTGAAAGAATAATTCCTCCGCCAATACCGATCATACCCGAAAGCAGACCAATAATGCCACCGATAGCCAATGATAGTGGAATATTTGAGGGTTTAAAATCCTTTGGATCGGTGTTTTTGAAAAAGAAAAAACGGATTACAGGGATCAGTAAAAGTACACCTAAAATCTTTTTATAGATCGAACTTTCAATCGCCATCATTCCACCAATAAAGGAGAGTGGGATAGAAGCAAGGGCAAAAGGCCAAAAAGTTTTCCATTTAAAATGTCCGCCACGGTAAAACTGGATAAAAGAAGTAGAAGAAACAAAGAGGTTGAGCAATAAGGCTGTTGGTTTCATAATGGCAGGCGAAATGGCGAAAATGGCCATTAATGCGAGATAGCCGCTTGCACCGCCATGCCCCACAGAGGCATATAAAAAGGCAACTATAAAGAGTAAACAGTAAAATAGAATAAAACTTTCTTGCATGGTTTAGTTTGGTAAAATCATTACAGTTAGGATGTCGCCTTTTTCGAAATGTTCCTGTGTTTCGTTGAGGCAGATGAGACAATTGGATTGTGCAAATGAACTCAAACGGTACGATTCCTGCGCACCAAGTGGTGTAACCTTTCCGTTTTCGTACTTCCCTTTTAGGAAATGTGATAAACCTGCAGGCTTGGTATAAGGATGGCTAAGTTCGGCCTCAATTTCAATTACACTATTTGCTTTTTGAGATAATGTTTTAACAGCTGGCAATACATAATTGTAATAACAGCTTAATACCGACGATGGGTTTCCCGGGAGTCCGAAAATTAATTTTTGACCATGTGTTCCAAAAAACAATGGTTTGCCGGGTTTCTGCTTTACTTTATGGAAAACCTGTTTAATGCCACAATGTGCCGCTGCTTCGATCACAAAATCGTAATCGCCAACACTAACACCACCTGTAAGTAAAACTATATCGCTGTTTTCGATGGCTGTTTGCAATACTTTTTTAAGGATTTCGAGATTATCATCTGCTTCGTAAATACTGATCTGATCAATACCTTCATATTTTAACGCCGCCGAAAGCGAATAGGAGTTCGATTCGTAAACCTGTCCAAATGATAAGGGTTTACCTGGTTCCTGCAATTCTTTTCCGGTTACAATGATTGATATTTTTGGCATAGGATAAACCGTTACTTCGTTAACGCCAATCCCGGCAAGAAAACCAATGGCAGCAGGGCTAAGCAAACTGTCTTTTTCCATGGCCAATGCCCCAGCTTTAATTTCCGAACCTTTATCCCGTGTATTTAAGCCCAATTTTAAGTTAGGATCCTGTACCGTAATTGTCCCATCCAGCCGTGTTATTTTTTCCTGCATTACCACGGTATCTGCACCTTCGGGCAAAGGAGCACCGGTAAAAATTCTGCTGGTTTCGCCATTTTGGATGGTAATGTTTTTAGCCGTTCCTGCGGCCATTTCGCCCACTAAAGTGAGCGTTTTTTCGTAGTCTTCAAATTTTAGGGCATAGCCATCCATCGAAGATTGACAAAAGGCAGGAATGTCAAATCTGGCATAAACATCAGTCGCCAGTGTATAACCTGCTGCTTTTGCCAGGCCAATGGTAACTGGATTTAAAGGACTGGTATGTTGAGAAATAAGGTTTTTGGCTTCTTTAACGCTGATCATGAAAATTTTATCCTCCAATGGTAATCATACTTCTGTTTTGAATGGTTGTGGCGTCTATTTTTTCGAAATCGCTGGCCAGTTGCCCGCCTAAAGCCTCTTTCTTGCTCCAAATTGCCGATTTGATTAAGGGAAGCACTTCTTCATTTTTCCTCAAAGCGCTAAGCAGATCCGTTTCTGAATCAGAAAATAGGCAGTTTTTTAATTTTCCATCGGCTGTTAAGCGCATGCGGTTGCAGGTGCCGCAAAAAGGATGCGTCATGGTGCTGATGATGGCAAATGACCCCTCATGACCCGGAATCATGAAGTGCTTGGCCGTATCGTTCGGTTCTCCTTTTACAGGCAATACCGTAAAATCTTGTTCAACGAGCGCAAGAATCTCTTCTAAAGAAAACATTTGGTTGCTTGTCCATTTATTTCCGCTGAAAGGCATGAATTCTATAAAGCGCACCTGAATGGGGTTATGTTTGGTCCAGCTGATAAAATCGTTGATTTCGTTATCATTAAGGCCTTTCATCACCACCATATTGATTTTTACCCTGATTTTATGCTGTAACAACAGTTCGATATTGCTACGAACCTGGTGAAATACATCCCTACGCGTAATCATGAAAAATTTTTCGGGCTGCAGGGTATCTAAACTGATGTTGATGGATTTGATGCCTGCCTCTTTTAATACCGGGAGCATTTCGGCAATGCGTGTGCCGTTGGTTGTAATTACTAACTCTACGGGAAGTTTGCCCAATGCGGTGATAATCTGGGCTGCATCTTTTCTTACCAATGGTTCGCCGCCTGTTAGCCTGATCTTTTTTACACCATTGGCTACAAAAATCCCGGCCAGTTTGATAATTTCGGCTGTTTGCATCAACCTCGAAGCAGGGGTAAAGTCGTACTCTTCCTCCGGCATGCAATAAAAGCAGCGAAAATTACAGTTATCGGTAAGCGATATCCGCAGGTAATCGTGTACTCTTCCGAAGCTATCTGCTATCATTCCTTGCTGATTAAATTATTATAATCGGTTGCTGTATCAATGTCAATTTCACCGCCTTCAAAAACTACAGTTTCTACATCTAACGGATATTGTTTGAGTAGTTTTTTTGCCCCTTCGGTTCCTTTGAGCGATAAAAGTGCATCAAAATAATCTTTTCCGAAAAAAACAGGTGTACCAATCGTTTGGGCATAACTGCTGGCAATGATGTTTTTACCAGTTTTAATATGCTTTTCGATTAAGTTATTAAAGGTACTCATTTTTATAAAAACCTGATCGGCTACAGCAATAATGATGTTTTTAATTTTGGTGTTTTTTTCAATCAGTGATGAAAGTCCGGCAACAATGCTTGATGCCATCCCACTTTCCCAATTTTTATTGATTACAAAGTCGACCTGATTATTTTGATGTTTTGCTAATATTTCTTCTGCATTTGAACCTAAAACCACTATTATTTGAGTGTTATGTGTTTTTAGGGCTTCATTTATTACGGTTTGGAGCAAAGTTTTGCCTTTATAATTTAAAAGCTGTTTTGGCTTTCCCATACGGGAGGAGTTGCCTGCTGCCAAAATGATGATCGCGGTATCCATCTAATTATTGTTTAATCCATAAACATGGATCGGGTTCTTTTTTTCTTTTAAGAAAATTGCCGATGCACCCGTAAAAACGGATTTGATTTCTGCCAGGATGGAAATAGCGATTTCTTCGGCTGTTTCTGCACCGATATCCAAACCGATGGGGCCGTGTACACGATTTTCATTTTCGGGTGTGGCGAGATTGAGTTCTTCCAGCATCCTGATCAGTTTTTTCTTCGGACCCAATGTACCAATATAAGGCGCGTTGGTATCCAATAAATATTTAAGCAGTTCGAGGTCGTAGTTGTAATTGTGCGTCATCAATACAAAAGCCGTTTGCTCATCAATATCGACTTGGTTCAGCACATTATCTGGTTTACTCACTACAATTTTGGTGGCGTTTGCAAAGCGTTGTGCGGTGGCATGGGTAGGCCTGCCGTCAACAATGTTTACTTCCCAACCTAAAAGGTAGGCCATTTCGGCAAGGGGTTGTACATCGTTCCCCGCACCGGCAATAATTAACGAAATAGGAGGGTGGATCAGCTCCAGGAAAGCATCAATCTCTTGATTATGGTACGGATAAACTTTAAATGCAGCTGTTTTGTTGGCAAAAACTTCCCTGGCATCTTTTACAATGGCCTCTTCGATTTCGTTTGGTATTTTTGATAGGATAGTATCTTTTTTAAACAACATACTGGTACCCAATTGTTGCTTTCCGTCTAAAGCAAAAAGTGTTGTCAATACTGCATCTTCTCTTTTGGCTTGTAAGGCTGATAAAATAGCAATGGGATTTTGTGGATCTTCTTCTATAATGGGTTCGAAAAGGATATGCACAATGCCATTGCAGCCTAGCTGAACGCCAAATTTCGCATCATCTTCGTCGGTAGTATCGTAAGTAATCAGCTTGTTTTCCTGCTGTACAATGGCCGAAAGGGCTTTCCGCAGGGCATCCCCCTCTAAACAGCCACCACTTATGGCACCGGTTAACTGGCCATCTTCTGTAATAAGCATCCTGGCACCAGGCCGGCGGTAGGAGGAACCTTCTACCTTCACTACCGTAGCCAAAGCCGTTTTTTTCTTATCCTTTGTTGCTTTTTGGTATGCTTTGAGTATATCGGTAATTTCTTTCATTAGGGATTGCTGCAATAGAAAGGCAATTTAATGATAATCTATTACAAAAGGGAAAGCAAGGAGCGGATAAGAGATAAGTTATTAGTTGTGATTATCGTTGAGATCTTGCTTTTGTTTTTAAATATTGGTAGATAAAAACTACCAGCCATTGAAAAAATCGTAGGTAAATAATTTATATATGATATAAGGCCTAATACGATTATATTATCGTTTAGCTATATCGATTCGTCATGCTGAATTTATTTCAGCATCTTTTTAGCATGAAAGACCCTGAAATAAATTCAGGGTGACGACTGCTTAATTAAAAAGACTACTTAAAATATCTCAAATGGAAAATTAATTTCATCCCTCAGGTCATTACATCAAATGAGGATTCAGTGTCAGATAGTAATAATATCCGATACCACTAAAATCAAAAAGGCTCCGAATGAAAAATCTCTAAATTAACACAGCGCAAACCAATGCTGTTAAAAAGTTCGGTGATCTCTTTGGTCCAGTCTCTTGGTGAATCTACACGTAGGATTTTGTCACTGTCCCACAGGTCGATGTTCCATTTGATTTCTTTAAAGCGGCTGTTCAGTAACGGACTGATTTCATTTAATTCGCTATCTGAGGATACATTTGTTTTGAAAACGGCTATCATAAAGCAGATTTTTAGGTTTGTTATTGCTGTAGACGTTTCACTTTTGATTTTACTTTAAATAAAAAGCAATTTTTTTAAAATATTTTAAATCCATTACGGAGAACCGAAGCCGTGTTTTAAACGTAAGTGTAAAAGAATCACTTAAATTAAAACAAAATGTTAAATACAACCATCGCCGCCCTGTTGGGAGGACCCGAACTGATCATTGTTGGAATAGCTGTTTTATTATTGTTTGGAGGCAAAAAAATCCCCGAATTGATGAAGGGCCTTGGTAAAGGAATAAAAGAATTCAAAGCCGGACAGGAAGAAGAGAAACCGGAAGTGCCAAAGCAGGCTTAATTCTTTTTATAGGCTGATGGTTTGATCTGGAGCTTGTTAGAACTCCGGATCAGCTTACAGTCCCGAATAATAATCGTAGCCCTGTTCGGCCCAATAATCGCGTGGTCTGCTGTTGCTAAAACTCATGGTGCCGATTCTTTTCAGGTTTTTAATGCCGTATTTTACCGGTACAATTAATCTTAACGGCGCCCCATGTTCGGTGCTGATGGCTTTACCGTTCATCTCATAAGCCAGTAAGGTTTGGGGATGAAGTATACTTTCTCTTTCTAAACCTACATAATAGGCTCCGTTGGGTGTTTCTAGGCCCATATACTGTTTCGAGGCTTCGGTTTCAAGTTTAAAATGAGTCAAAAAATCACTCAGTTTTACGCCAGCCCAATGTTGGATTTCGTCCCAACCTTCTACACATTTAAAATCGTAAACAATTTCTGTTCTGGGCAAGGCTTTTATCTCTTCGATTGTAATGAATCTGTTTTTCTGATTTTGTAGTTTGACTTTAAGTTTCCAAGCTGTAATGTCGAAATCTTCATCATCTTCGATACCGATCAAACTGTTTACCCTTGGGCTTTTAGCCGCCTCTTCTACAGGATAAGTTTTAACCAGATGCCCGTTGCTAAAGAAATTGCGGAAAAAGAGTTCCGTTTTGTTCAGTGCCCTGCGTAGTGGTGTCCTGGTACCTGCGGTAATGCCGGCTGTTTCTTCGGGCGCATTTAAAAGCCATTTCCAACCTGCAAAAGCACCTCCGCCGAGCGCAGCAAAAGCACCAAAAGAGATAAAACTACGGCGGTTTATTTTTTGCTCAACTGTTAATGGTGCTTTAACCTTCTTTTTCTGTTGCGTTTTCATGGTTTTCTTCGATTATTAATTGTTCGGATTGAGGCTGTTCTTCCACCACTTCAAATCCGGCCACTACTGCCCTGAAATTGTTCCATCCGGCAAGGATTACCTGAACAATGTGGATTAAAAAGAATAGCACATAACCTATGGTTAGGGCAAAATGGAGGATACGGGCGAAATGATAACCGCCACATAACCAACAGATCCAATAAAACTGCACCGGCTTATAAATTGCCAAGCCTGTTATTACCGAACCCATGCCCATTAATATGATGGCAGTATAAGCTATCCGCTGCGCCGCATTATATTTCTTTTGAGGCGGAATGGTTTTTCTGAGGTGAAGATCGTGGAGCAATACCAACCAGGCTTCTTTAAATGAATTTTTATTGGGTAAAAGTTCGCGCCACGAACCCGAAAAAACAGTGTAGCTGATATACAGCATACCATTAATGAAAAAGAACCACATAAACAGGAAATGAAAAGCCATTCCCTCTGCCAGGCGGGCAGAAATGTGGAAATAATCATAAAACCACTCCGGGAAAAATTTGATCAGTGTGAAGTTAAAAATCGAAATGCCGTAGGCATCATTGGCCCAATAGATAAACAATCCGCTCCAGATCATAATGGCCAGGACTGGAAAATTTACCCAATGCGTCCACCGCATTAAAAAAGCATGTTTTTCTTTAATTACTTTCATTTTGAGGCTGTTTCGGGCTTAGTCGTTTAAGGTTTATAATCCTTACAGAAAAAAATAAAATAATTTGTAAGGATGTTCAAAACGATGCGACTAAGGGATTAAGCATTATATTTATACAAGATAATCCAACAACATGCAAAACGATACTGGCCTCGATATCGCTGCCAAAAACCTTCATACTAACCCGCTTACCTGGGTTGAAAAATATTCAGATTACCTGTATGGATTTGCGATGGTGAGATTGAGGGATAGCGATGTAGCGAAAGACCTCGTGCAGGATACTTTTTTAGCTGGCTTACAGCAATTGGAACGTTTCGAAGGGAATAGCCACGAAAAAACATGGCTTACGGCCATTCTTAAGAATAAAATTGCCGATTTCTATCGCAAAAATGCTTCGAAAAGCTTAAAAGATTTAAAAATAACTGAAACTGAAAGTGAACAGCAGGATTTTTTTGATGCAGAAACCGGTCATTGGAACGAAAAATACCGCCCGCAGGCATTTGGTTTAGAGGTTGATAATCCCTTGTTAATGAAAGAACTGGGTGTCATACTAAATGAGTGTTTAACGAAACTGCCTGGATTGTGGTTTTCGGTATTCTCGATGAAACATATCGATGATCTCGCTTCAGAACTGATCTGTACCGAACTTAAACTTACCGCATCCAATTTCTGGGTGATTATGCACCGCACGAAACTGAACCTGAGGGCCTGTCTTCAAAAAAACTGGAACTGATATGGGAAACGCATTAAAAAACATTATCTATAACTGTAACCAGGCTACATTTTTGATCGAAAAAAAGCTCGCAGGAAAAATTACCACTGCCGAAACCCTGCAGTTGCGGATCCATTTGGCCGGTTGCTCTGTTTGTAAAATCTACCAGCAGCAGAGTATATTAATTAACAGCCTGTTTGTAGGCTTTGACAGTGGAGATTTTAAACTCGATAAAAGCTTTAAAAAAAGCCTGACTGAGCGGATTGAAAAAGAAATAAATAAAAATTGATTTTTCTGTAAGGTTTTACTTTCTGCTCCGACTAAGGGGTAAATAAAACACATAAAAACATGAGAAATCAAATCTTAAAATCAGCAGGAAAATTATTTATGGCCGCTTTAACTGTGGCTGCTCTTTCGTTACCGGTTTCAGTTTCGGCCCACAGCCCTTTGCAGGAAAAAATGTCTAAAATGAAACAGGATAAAATGGACAAAAAGAAATCTGGCAAAATGGAAAAAGGAAAGATGGATAAAATGAAAACTGATTCTGTGAAAAAAGCCAAAATGGAGAAATCAAAAATGGCCAGCGACAAAATGTCGAAAAGTAAAATGTAAAAACATTGGCAGGAAAGACACCATCTTTCCTGCCTTTTAATTTAATCATATGAAAAGAATTATACTATTTATGGCCTTACTTGCTGCCCTATCCTTAGAAGTAAAGGCGCAAAAAGGATTAAAAGAAGGAGATAAGGCTCCGATATTTACAGGGATTGATCAAAACGGTAAAACTGTAAGTTTGAAGGATGCACTTAAAGCGCATCGTTCTGTTGTACTGTTTTTTTATCGCGGCCAATGGTGCCCGTATTGCAATAAACATATTAAAGAACTGCAGGATTCATTAAGTTTACTGAGTGCCAAAGACGCTTATGTAATAGGCGTAACGCCCGAAACCAAAGAAAATATTGATAAAACCATTAAAAAGACCAAAGCAGGTTTTTCGATTGTGCAGGATAAGGATGATGAGATTATGAAAGCTTATGGGGTAAATTTTATGATGGATGAAGCAACCTTTACCAAATACAAAGGTTATGGCATCGATCTGGAAGCGAATAATGGCAATAACCGCCATACACTGCCGGTGCCTGCTACTTATATTATCGATCGATCGGGCAAGATTAAGTATGTACATTTTGATCCCAATTATCAAAAAAGAGCTTCGGTGCAGTTACTGCTTTCTAAACTTTAATAAACTTACTAGAATGGTAAATACCCGGTTATATTTTAATGTAGCCGGGTATTTTTTTGTTGAAATATTTTTCGGTATTTACGGCCTCATTTGAGGGAGAGATTTAAAAAACAAATACTGACCTCAAACCTAGCCAATACCGTTTCTAATCACATGATGAAAAAATATTTTACCGCTTTATTCCTGTTTATTACTTACCAGCTTCAGGCCCAAACCATTGATGTAAGTACTTTTGGTGCCAAACCCAATAGTTTTGCCGATGCTACATCAAGCGTACAAAAGGCTATAGAAGCGACCAAAGGACAGGCAAAATCAGTGCTTAATTTCCCTAAAGGGCGATACGATTTCTGGCCCGATAGTGCTACCGAAACCCGTTATTATATCTCCAACTCCTCTTCGGAAGTAGAATTTCCGGTTAAAAAACAGCGCGTTGGTTTATACCTCAAAGATTTGAAAAATGTGACCATAGAAGGCAATGGTTCGGTATTCGTTTTTCATGGGAAAATGATCAGTTGGGTGATTGATGGAAGCGAGAATATCCGTTTGCAGAACCTTTCGGTTAATTATGAACGACCGGGCATGTCGGAAATGACATTGGAAGAAATTACACCAACATCGGTTACGGCCAATATCCATCCCGATAGTAAATTCGCTATTATTGATGGCCGTTTAGAGTGGTATGGCGAAAAATGGATTGCTAAAAATCATCATGCTGTTTTGTTCAGACCAAATGCAAGTACCTTAACCTATAGTGGCTGGGATGTTTTTTCGAAAAGTAAAGC